>NZ_JBGSUU010000087.1:0-34638 GCF_041753295.1 Geminocystis sp. | reverse complement strand
GTTACGAGCGATCGCTCGTCGGCTCTGGTACACAGCACGCCTCTGTGATAATTTAAGAGAGTAATAAAGATACGTGCGCGTAGCGTGCCTTCGGCATCACCTTATCTAAAAATCATACTTTAATTCAGCAACGCCAAATTTCTTTTTTCTTTTCTTCATCACTGCCTTTCAATATTTCTATGACATTGTTTTCCCAAAATTCTTGGGGATTATATGTCAACTCGTTTTTTATCTCATAATTATTACCCTTAACATCTAATCGAGAGGCAAAAATAAAAGTAAATAATAAAGCAATTTTTAAAATTTTATGTTTCCCAGACTCTCCTTTTTTGATTTCTTCTTTATGTTGTTTACTCTCAGGATTTAGTAAAGTTAAGTAATAGTCAAAACTTGAGATTGTTTCTCCCTTTTCTCCCTGATTTTTTACCTCTCCATTTAATTTCAGTTTTAAGGCAAAAGTAAAAGTTTTTTCTCCTTTGGTTTCGTTACTATTTTCGCCTAAATAACCTTCTACCATAGGAATTATTGGTAAAATATCGTAAGTTTCTCCTAAGGCGAATAAATCTCGATAACTAACCTCGAATCCCTCATAATTAACTTTATAATCTCCTTCTCCTTTTTCCTTATCATTCAAATAATCTTCTAATAAATTGAGTCGTCTAATTAAGTCTTGTAAATAAATAGCATTTTCATATTTATTAAGATCAAGTTGCTGTAAGATATATTTTAAATAACAAATCTTTGCTTCTTTTTTCAGTCTAGCAATGGTTTCACTTTTAACTAAGTCAATTAAATTTTTTATGGGAGATTTTTGATTATTTTTATGATGTTGTTTATAGTTAATAAATTCTTCTAAGTTTTCTTGTAATTCTTCATAGGTATCTGAGTCAATACTGCTAAAAATTGTTTCTACATAATCTTTTAAACTTTTTTTAATTTCTTCTTCAAACTCATTGATATTATTGACTTTAATCGTTAAGAGATGAAGTTTTAAAATAGATTTACTGGGAGTTTTTTCTTCTTGCTTGGGAATATATAACTTTTGCTTTCTAATATTATTTACATCATTAAAACCATATTTAAAACCTTTTTCTTTAATATTTTTCCATTTAGTTAAATCGGTTAATAAATTTTGGATAGTTTTTTCTAAGGGTTGATTTTTATTATTACTTACTAATAACAAAGCCTCCAGTTTATCTTCTATCTTCCTCACTAAGTCAATAAAATTATCAACACTTTTTTCTTTTAAATTAATACTAACAAGGCGATCGCTTTTTTGCAAATTAGCGGGGAAATTTACCTTGTCAGACATAGCTATTTGATAGGCAATTTCATCTATATCAATCTTTAATCTTTGATTATCACTAGAAAAAATAAAGGGATTAAATTCCTCAAGGTGTCGTAAAATTTGCTCTAATAAAAAGTTATAATCAACGGTAGTTAATGAAGTATCTTCTTGTCTTAATCGATTAACCATAAAATAGTGAGTAATTAACTAATAAATATAGTTTATCACATAAGACGTTCAATGAGAATTTATGGATAAGGATGTTGATAAAAATTAAGGGCTATATTACCATAATATTTAGTTTGAATTAATTGCAAATTATGTTTCTCATTAAGAGAAGATTTTTTGGGATTATACTCTACGGCAATTTCCCCAATATTTGACGGTAAAAGTTGATAATCATAAATAGCATTTAAGACATCATCATAAAAGTTACAGTAATAAGGAGGATCAAAATAAATTAAATCAAATTTTCGTCCATTTAAACCTTTTAATCTGTGTAAAATATCACCTCTCAAAACTTTAAAATCTTGATTTTCTTGTGCTACTTTTTGCCAATTTTCTCTAATAATTTGACAACCTAAGGATGATTTTTCAATACCAATAACTTCTGATGCACCTCTACATAAGGCTTCTGCCCCCATTGTACCATTTCCTGCACACAAATCTAACCATGACGCAGATGCTATTTTATCCTGCCAGATATTAAATAAAGCCTCTCGTACTTTTGATGTAGTAGGTCGAGTGTCCTTTCCTGAAAGAGTCTTAATTTCTCTATTGCCGTAAATGCGCATAATCAATAAACAAGATACAATTAATCGATAATATCACTAACTCTTGGACATAACTATTCCTTATTGTCCAAAAATTATGATTTTCATCGGGAATCATTAAACACATAGCTAGATACCTTGATGATTATGACTGTTTCTGAGGAAATAAAGAGTGAATCAGTAAAGGAGAAGTTGGAGGGAGTCGCCAAAGTTGATCTAATTTTGTAGCTGGAATGGTTAAATATAACACATCATTATCTGTTAGCTTCGTTTCCAGCAAATTCCAACTATGTAAATTATTATCCCCTCTGGAGATATAAAGAGGAACGAAATCAGCTTTACGCGCTATTTCTTGGACAATTTCTCCACAAAAAGGATGATTAGGTGTAATCATAGTGGCAATGGCTACCCACAATAAATCATTTGTCATACCATTTCCTAAAATTCTACCTCCTAATGCTGCCGCTGCAAAAGAATAAGTAGCTAATTCGGTAGGAGATAAAACATTTTCAAATTGGAATACTTCTTTGACTGATTCAGCAAATTGATTATCTTGTACTCTTAAAATCGTAGGAATTTTTGGGCTTAAGGCTTTTGCCGTCAAGGCAATTTCAACGTTAATCATATCATTGCTTGTTACCACAAGGATCGCATTTGCCCCCTTTAAATTTGCACCTTGTAAAGTTTCTGCAAAAGAAGCATCTTCCACAATGACAGGAATTTTAAGCGATCGCACATACTGTAAAAATCTGTTATTATGATCTGGTTCGATAACAACAATTTCATGGCCTTGTCGATGTAATTCTCGGACAATTTCCATAGCAACATTACCTAAACCGCAGATAATATAATGATTTTTCGTTGGCACTCTAGCGGCATCCCAAAATTGTTTTAATCGACTACCCAAAACAAAATCATTGATTAAAGCGTAACAAATACCTACAATTCCCGCACCAACAATCATCATAACGGCGGTAAAAACTTTAATTATATCTGGAGCACTTTCGGCTACTTCTTCTTTTCCTCCAGCACCTGTAATCATGCCAACGCTAAAATAAAGTGCATCTACGGGGGAAATGCCTCCGTTGACGCATAAATAAGTAAAAGTAGCTAAAAAAATTAAAGTTAATAAAATTAATGTCACCACAATCATGGATTTGGCATATTGTTTATAAGTATTTATATTCAAAAAAGCCTTTAACCAATTAAAAAGAAAAAAACTACGTTTACGCTTAATTTTTGCCTTATTTGCTAATATTATGTGATCTCCTACTTCTAATTTTTGATGATTTACTACCCCTGACACAAGGTCAATTTCACTATTTTTGGGCAGATAATAGATTAACATTTGATCAAGATTGTCCCATAACTGTGTTAAAGTTAATCCATACCAAGGATGTTCTTTACTGATAATTTGTTCTTGTAAAGCCCATGTTTCCTCAAACAATTTTAAATGTCCAATAGCTTGATTTCCCAAAGCCGAAAAAGCAAAAATAGGAGCAGCTAAAGATGGGACACTCATACTAAAATGATCTACTAAAGTATGATCTAATCTTGCACCTAAAGTATGATTATAAATACGATTAATGATGCGAATTTTGGGATTTAAGATTCTAGCTTGAGTTAAAATTGCCACATTCAGAGCGTCATCACTATTAGCTAAGACAATCGTACTAGCTTTTTTGATTCCAGCTTCTAGCAATACTTGAGATGAGCGTAAATTCCCTACAATAATTTTATCATCTGGTTTGATAGTGATGGGTCGATGTCCTTTTTGTGTCACTTCATGATCACTAATACCAACTACATCAGCACCTTGTAACTTTAATAAATTATAAATTTTATAGCCAGTGCAACCTAAACCAGAGACAATAATTAAAGGTTTCATTTTTAGTTCTTAAATATTTACTAATTAATAGCATTTTTTATTTCAATAAATCACTTTTTAATAAAAGAAAATGCTTAAGAATATTGGTGATGTAAGAAATTTTTAAACGCCGTAAATTAGATATATTATCTCTGAGTCTAAAAAAATTAAATGTAGTGTTGCAAACAAAAATAAATAATAATAAAGGGAAATGAAGAAGATTAAATCATTCCCTATCTACTTTTTAAGTATTTAGCGTATATATTCTTTTAAAATACTATTACGATTAGGATGGCGTAATTTACGCAACGCTTTAGCTTCAATTTGGCGGATTCTTTCACGGGTAACATTGAAAATTTGACCAATTTCTTCTAAAGTTTTCATTCGCCCATCATCTAAGCCATAACGTAATCGTAAGACATCTCGCTCCCTTGGACTTAAAGAATCTAAAACATTTTCTAAATCTTCTCGCAATAAATTTTTGGATACTTCATCTTCAGGAGTTTCCCCTTCAGCTTCAATAAAATCTCCTAGGCGTGAATCTTCTTCTTTACCGATGGGAGTTTCTAAGGATATAGGTAATTGAGCAGACTTAGCGATAAAACGCAACTTTTCGATAGTCATTTCCATATCCTCAGCGATTTCCTCCTCTGTAGGTTTACGTCCCATTTTTTGAGATAGCATCTTTGTGGTTTTTTTGATGCGAGAAATAGTTTCGTAAAGATGGACAGGAAGGCGAATGGTTCGAGACTGATCTGCGATGGCCCTTGTAATAGCTTGACGAATCCACCATGTAGCGTAAGTAGAGAACTTATAACCCTTTTCGTGGTCAAATTTTTCCGCTGCACGAATTAAACCCAGAGAACCTTCTTGAATCAAATCTTGGAAGGATAAACCACGATTCATATACTTCTTAGCGATAGAAACCACTAAACGAAGGTTAGACTGTACCATTTTATCTTTTGCTCGTCTGCCGATATGTAAACGGCGGTTAAATTGACGCAACACAGGAATATCACAAGCGATCGCCCATTCTTGATCTGTAGGAATACGCCCTAAATGTTCCATTAAAGTTGCCCTGATATATTCTAAATCCAATAAATCAGCAATTTGTCGGGCTAACTCAATTTCTTCCTCCGCCCGAAGTAATCGGATTCTACCAATTTCTTGAAGATAGATACGAATAGAATCTTCAGTAAAAGGTTTTTTCTTAGTTTGCGCACGACGACGAGTAGCGGGTAATTTACGAGGTTTTTTACCATTAGGATTAGCCACACCAATAGAATCGACTTCAGTAATACTATCACTAAATTCAACCTCTATAGCAACGATAGATCCATTTCGATTCTCATGAGAATGAAAGTCTAACATTTCCTCAAAATCATTTACGGGTGAGATGCTGGTGAAAATTTCTTGTGTTTGGGTCATGCCGTTTTCCTCTTACTCCTTCTGAAAATTTAGCTAGAAGATGAATGTTTCAAATCAAAATATAATGTAAAAACACAAACATCACAAAATCATCTATGATTTACCTTTGACAATTTCATGGAGACACTCATAGTAAATCTGTCTATCAAAAGAATTAACAGAAAAAAGTGAGTCAGTAAAATTGAGTAAAACCATCGACATCGATTTTAAATAGTGTTGTGATAGATATTCATCAGGAAAAATCCTGAAATCTAAAGAAAATCAACGATTTAACGTAAATTTCTAAGACTGGTTTGGAGATATTCCACAGTCTGGTATAGTTACTAATTATCAGGGAAAGATTTGTTAACTAGGGTTGTAAGATTATCTATGTAAATTAAAATTTAATCTGAATCTTGAGCAGAAAATAATAGTTATGGTCAGTAACACTTTTCTGTTTACCCTGAATAATGTTAGTTTTATCCTTCCTAACAAAAATTAAACCAATAATACATCTTAAAATAATGGATTAAGAAGTTTTATTAGTCAAATCTTCAGATATTGTAATAAATTTCACAGAAAATAACATCCACAAGAGATATTTTTTTATATTAAGAAGCTCTGGTCTGTGATAGTACATAAGTTTTTTATAATTTCAAATCTTTGTCTTCCCTGAACACTAGGTTAACAAACCTTTCAGGTTTTGGGGAAAATATCTTAAAAATTTATAAAGAATTTGTCATCAAACTTTAATGAGTCCTTAGATAAGGGATGAGATTTTTAAGAGTGAGTAGCATTTATTACTATTAAACTCCTCAAATAAATGATACTTTTTCCATCAATTCTAATCATCTTTTATTGGTGATTTTCCATAGGAGAGAACAAAAATTATCCTATTTAAAGTTATGTAACAAAATAGTTAATTTTTCTGTTTAAATTGATGGCGATCAATAAATTTAGAGTTAAAATTCAAACTAGAAATAAATAAATTTTGAAAAATACTATTATCAAGATTGGTATTTATTTATTTAAAAAATTAAATATTTAAACATAGTCAAAAGTAGAGAAGATTTTTATGGCTACAGAAGAAATTAATGCTCTAATTGAACAAGTGGATGAAAGGGCACAAGGATTAATTACTGAAGGAGAAAAATCTTTCCAACAAGTAGAAGAAATAGTTGCCAAAGCCACAGAAATTGCAGAAAATCTTGCTACAGCAGGAGAAGAAGCACAAACAAAGTGGGAAGCGATGATTGCTGAAATTGAAGAAGCGGAAGCAACCCTCGAAACCGAGTTGGAAAATACTCGCAGTATTATGGAAGAGTTTGACGGAAAAGTTACGGAAATTACAGATCAAGTTAATCAATCTATTACGGATTTTCAAGCAAAATTACAAGATTTTATTGCCAGAAAAGAAGAAATAGCCTCAGAAATTGAAAATCAAACACAGGAGAGTAAATCTAATTTTGATCAATATTCCCAGAATATCAAAGAAACGGAAGAACAATTGGGAAATTATCAAGAGACGGCTAAAAGTAACATTGAAGAATTGAATGGTGCAGTAGATACAGCTACAGAAAGTTTCCAATCTCAAACAGAGAATGTTGTACAACAATTTACTGATTTAGCAGAGGAATTAAACAGCAAACTAGAAAGTTTACAAAGTGAATTTGAAGACGTACAAGAACAAGCTCAATCAAGTAGTGAGTCTTTATTACAAAATCTTGAATCTCAAGCTACGGATTTAGTAAGTAATTTAACTTCTAAATTTACAGAGGAATTAATGGGAGATTTAACAGAATCGGCGGGAGGTTTAACGGAGGCTTTAGGTTTCCTTGAAACTGCTGGAAGTGAAGCGGGAGATTTATTAGAAGGTGGTATTGGCGATATTGTTGATCAAGTAAGCGAAATTACCGATTTAATTGAGCAGATAAAGCCCGTTTTAGACATGATTCAAGATGTTTTAGGTTAAGGTTTTTTTGTGTATTTTATATCTAATTTAAGGAGGTATTTGTGATGGCTGAAACTCAAGTAATGGGGCAAAATATTGATGAATCTATTGAAAAGTTAGAGGAATTACTTAAATCCCTTGATGTGGCGAATAATCAAATGGGTGATTTTACTCAACAGTTGGAATCTACTAATGAGTCTTTAACTCAATGTGAAGAAAATGTAACTAATATTTTAGAAACCGCTAGTAGTGATTTTGAAAGTTCTAAAGAAGAATTTACCCAAGATTCTGAGGCAATGATGGGAGAATTAACTACTTTTCAAGAAACTCTCAATCAGTTACAAGCTAAGTTAGATGAAGTTAATCAATCCATTGAAGATAAAAAAACTGAAGTGGAGGGAGAAGTTGATAATCAACAGGAGGCTTTAGACGGAGTTTTTACTGAATTAGCTGATACTTTTAGTGACTTAATGGAATCTATTACTAGTCTTACTTCAGGTTTAGAAGAAAGTGGTAATACTGTCGAAGAATTTTTTAATACTTTTACCGAAGAAGTTTCAGGGTTACAAGATAATTTAAGTTCTGCACAGGAAGAAACTGAGGGTAAATTAGAAGAAAGTGCCACTAATGTGGGAGAAACTCATAAAAGTTCATTAGATTCTCTCTTAAATGATTTTAGCGGTAATTTGACAGGAGAACAATTAACGGAATTAACTTCTCAGTTAGATGATTTAACCAGTGGTTTTACTGATTTACTTTCTTCTTTCAGTGATGAAAATATGGATTTAGCTGATCAACTTCAAGAACGTTTAAAAGAAATTCTTGATAATACAGTTGAGCAAACAGGGGAAACCATGAAAGATGAATTAACGGAGTCTTTCCAACAAGCCATGGAAGACGCTGTGTCGGCGTTAGCAGAGCAAATGGTAGAAAGCATTGCAACAACAACCGTTGGCACTTCCGTAACAGGCTCAATTAGTCCTATTTTACCTCAAATTGTAGCGGCGAAAGCAGCGTTAAGTGCTATCAATGCTGTTTTAGATGCTTTCGATTTTTAATTATTTTAATAACATTATCAATTATTAACAGGAGTTTTAATTATGAGTGAGTTAGGGGATAGTTTAAATATGTTGTCTCAGTTGATAACTCAGTTTCCTGAAAGGTTAGAAAATTTAATTACTTTAGCCGAAGAAGTGGAAGCCGAAGCCAATCAATTAGTAACAAATGTGGAAGAAAAACAAGCTCAAGTTGCCGAGATTATGTCACAAGTGCAAGAATCTTTAACGGCTATGAAAGACGAAATTACGGAAAATCAAACGGAAACTGATACCGAAGTTACTAATTTTGAAAATACCGCTAATGAGTTAAATTCTTTCTTAGATGAGGCACAACAACAAATGGTAGCTGAAATCACCGAAGCGATGGCAAAAATGAATGAATTTAAAACTCAAATTGAGGAGGGTAAAACTGCAACTGAAGATACAGAAGAAACAACTCAAACTACTTTAACTGAAGCACAAAACGCCATCAAAGGTAGTCAAGAGCAATTAGCCGCAGCCATGGAAAGTACTCTTAGCGTTATGGAAGGCTTACGAGATAAATTAGAAGATGTTAACAGTCGCATGGAAGAAGAGATGAGTAACTTTAGCGAACAAGTTAACCAAAGTCAAGAAACCGTTGGTAGTAATATTCAAACTATGGCGCAAGAGTTTACTAGCGTTAGTGAGAATTTTAGTGGGGTTTTATCTTCAACTTCTGAGGCAATGTCAGGAGGAGTTAACGGTTTAATGGATAAAGCACAAAGTGAAATTGAAGAGCAATTACAAGAATTGATTTCCTCGGCGGTGAGTAAAGTGACGGATTCTATTGATGAAATGGTACAAAAAGTTACCGATGCGGAAAATGAATCTTCAGGAGTTAGTGACATCGTTAAAGATTTAATTGATGAATTAGAGGTGTTTATTGAGCCTATTGAAGAGGGTATCGATAGTGTTAAATCAGCCGCAGAAAAATTTGGGGTTTCTTTTGGCTAAAGAGCATACACTATTACAAATAGACAACTGACAAATCATTCATTAAAAACTATTCACTGTTAAAAGGAGAAAAAATCATGGCTGTAGATTTAGAAAATAGCATTGGTGAAACTGTCAATCAACTACAAGAATTATTGAATCGTGCGGAAGAAGCAGAAGAAAATCTGACTCAAGCAAGGGAAAAATTAGCTGCCGTTGGAGAGCAATTTGACAATAACTGGGATGAATTATCTAACCGCGCTCAAGGATTATTAGATAAAATTTCCACTGCTAGAGAGGAATTAAATACCCAAACGGATAGTTTAAAAGAAGGTTTAACTAATTTACAAAGTAATGTACAATCGGTTCAAGAAGAGGCTAGTCAAGGAGTAGAAGAAACTAAAACCGAAATTACTGCGTTAAAGGATGACAGTGATGCTAAATCATCGGAATTGCAAGAGGTTTTTAATACTATCAAAGAAGCCTTAGAAACTTTACAAAGCAAAGTGGAAGAAGTACAACAGGATTTAGAGGATACTGTTAGCGAATCTCAAGGTAAGTTAGAAAGCGATTTTCAAAGTGCTGTTAATAGTAATCAAGAGCAAGTCGAAGAAAAAACCGCAGAAACAGAGCAACAGATTGCCCAAGATGCTATTTCTCGTTTAAATGATATGGTTTCTAATTTTTCTACCCAAATTGAGGAATTAACGGCTAATGTCACCACTCAAGCAGAAGAACAAAGTAACAATACTCAAGAGTCTGCTAACTCTACTTTAGAAGATTTTACAGGACAAGTAGAAGGAATTTTTGGAGATTTACTTTCTACTGCCGAAGGTATTGAAAGCGCTTTGACAACTCTTAGTGAAACTGTTTCAGGTTTGGGTACTACTGTTGACACGACAAAAGATACGGTGGTTACAGCAATGGATACTACTAATATTGGTTTAAAATCTGCCCTTGGCATTTTTGACGAGGTTAAGGAATTGTTAGGAAAAGTTTAATTATTTGACAATTAATCATTAACAATTAATAATTTTTTCTGCTTAATCCTATCTATAAAATATCATGACATTAAATGAGTTAATAGATCAAATGACGGAAAATTTTGAGTTGATGGAGACTAAAACTCAGTCTTCTTCTACTTCTTTTTCTAGTATTAATAAAGCCATTACCTCCTTGAAAGAAAATATCAATAATATTAACGAAAATACTATTAATATTAGTAGCAATTTAGGGCAAAAAATCTTAGATTTAGCTACTCAATTGAAAGAAGAAAAAATATCATCTAGTGAAATTTTAAATCAATTAAAGCAACAAATAAATTTAGTTGATGAAGTTACCGAAAACTTAATTACTGAGTTTAAAGACAAAAATAATGAATTTAAAGAAGAAATTAATAATATAGATTATCAAATAGAAACGGCTTCTAATCAATTACTTAATAATATCAATGATTGGTCAAATAATATTAAAACTTTAGAGGAAGACTTAATCAGTTATGAAGAAGAAACTACTCTAAATTTAGATAATTTACAAGAAACAAGTAATAATTGGTGCAATGATTTTAAAGAGCAACAAGATAAGATAGAAGAAAATTTGACATCTTTTGAAAATAGTTTAAATAGTGACATTCAAGAATTAAATAATAGTTTTCCTCTATTAATTAATACTCTTAAAAATCAAATATCAGCTTTAAATACTTTAAATAATGAGCAGGAAAAAACTTTAAATCAACATTTAGAAAAAGAGATAAATCAAGAAGTTATTGAAGAATTAATAAAAAAAATAGAAGATAATCAAGAGATAACAAAAAATATTGATAATAAAATTAATAAATTAGCTGAAAAATTAATAGATATAATAGACAAAAATAATGAGAAATCTCAAGAATATAATGATAAATTAACAGAGATAAAACAGCTTTCTGACGAAAGTTTAGACATCATAAAATCTATTGATTAATACTAAAAAAAATTATGGAAGTTTCAGGAAATGCAAAAAAAATAGTCGCTTCCGCCGTGGGAGGATTAGGAGTTTTAGGCAGTTTAATTAGTGTTGGTTTTAAAGCTAATTCTCAAGTTAATGCCCAAGAAGTAATGGGTAATGTAGCAGGAAGTTTACAACAAAGTAGTACTGATTTATTGGCATTGGCTCAACAATTAGAGGGAGAAGAAGCGACAAAAGTTCAAGGAATGGGTGATTATATTGGGCAAATGGCGAATAAAATCGCTCAAGGGGAAATGCCTACCCAAGAAGAAATTAAAGAATCACAACAGAAACTAAACAATTTCAGTAATGGTTCTGAAAATGCTAATAATACTCCCTCACCGTCTAATGAAGATAATTCTAGGGAGGAGAAAAATAATCAAGATAAAGAAAATAAAACATCATCAGGAGAAAATGATACTTCATCGGGTAGTCAGGGAAAATCTGCGGGTGATTCAGGAGAGAAAAAATCTGCTTCTGAGAGTGAAAAAAATGCGTCATCTCCTAAAAATAACGAGGCTAAAGGAGAGAATAAAGACGCTAAAGGAGAAAGTAAGGAAAAAGATAGTGGAGATAAAAATAAATCGGGAGGAAAAAGTGGCGGAGAGGAGAATAAATCAGGGGCGGAAGAAATGTCAAAAGATGTTGATGAAGCTGAAACAAAAATGGAGGAAATTAACGAAAAATTAGCGGAATTAACTAAGTTATTTGATGATTTAACGGGTGAATCTGATGAAAAAGCGGAGGAATTAAACGACACTAATCAACAGTTAGATGAATTATTGCAAAATTTGACAGACAAATTCACGGAAAATGAAACAGATATAGATAATCAAAATGATGATACTTTACAACAATTTACAGATTTTAAAACTATCTTAAATGAATTAGTTACTACTCTTTCAGATATAAAAGAAACTTCTCAACAACAAACACCAAATCTGATTAATAAAATAGAATTTGATCAAGAATTACTTAAAAATAAGTCTAACAATATTGATAGTATTATTCAACAAATTATTGCGGGAGATTATGGTAATAGTAATAACGATGATAATGAAAATATAGTTACTACTCCAGAAAATTTAACTACAATTAAAGAAAAAATTGAAGAATCTTTTACTCCTTTTCAGTTACTAATTGATAACATTAATAATAGTTTAGAAAAAGAGATTAATGATACAGATAATTTAGCAAATAGTATAATAGATTTAGTTAATAATAGTCAATCAGAATTATCAGAAAAAATAACTAATTTAATAACAAACATTCAAGATGAAAAAATTATCAATATTGAAAATAGCTTTAACGATACTAGCCAAATATTAAAGGATGAAGCTGAAAATTTTATAGAAAAAAACTCAGATTTATTAACCCAATTTAAAATTGACAGTGAATCATCTTTAGACGAAATAAAAAATAATGGAGATGAAGAAATAGAGGAAAAAATGACAGAATTAATTAATGAATTGTCAGAGTTTTTTGAGCAAAATGATAATAACTATCAAAATATTGAAGTTTTAATTAATGTCTTGACAGAAATAAATATAATTGCTAAAGATTTAATAGAAACAGCAAGTATAGCAGAAAGAATGAATAAAAATTTAGATAGTATTGTTATTTAATGAGGAATAAATTATTATGATTGATGAAAATTTAATTAGCAGTTTAGAATATATTAGTGAAGTAAAAAAACAACTTCCTGATGAGTTAAATAAAATGACGGAAAAATTGAATATTATTAAGGAAGAAATAATAGAAATAATAGATAATAATAAAGCAAAACAAGCTGAAATTATTACTTTATTGCTAGATATAAAAACTAAATTAAAAGATTTTGCTGAAACTATTAATAATCAACAATCTTTGTTACAAAATAAAATTATTTTTGTTGCTGAAAAGTTAAAAAAACTTGACGAAAATATGACACAACAAGAAGCAGAAATTTCGCCGATAATAGAAGCCTTAAATAATTATTTTGTAAAATTTGAAGAGCAATTAAATACTCTTAAAAGTAAACATTTACAGCTACTAACTCAAGGGATAAATACTTTTAATGAATTATGGCAAACTTTAGATGATAATCATGAAAAAATAGAAATCTCATGGTTAGAAATGACACAAGAAATTGAGATTCTTAATGATAAAATTAGCAATTTTCAAAATTTAATACAGTCTGAAAATGAAAATGTTAAAGATAATTTAGACAATACAGAAAATAGTCTTGATAATCATATAGAAAGTATTTTGTCTGAGGAATTAAATCCCTTAGAAATTACTTTCAAAGAAGAGATAAATAATAGTTTAGAGAATATCGAAAATCAAATAACAGAATTTAGAGAAATAAGTGAAGAAAAAGTTAAAGAATTTAGCGACTTAGTAAAAGAAAAAATTAATAGTTTTATTGAGGAGGTAGAAAATTCAATTAAGTTAGATGACTATAATTCAAATTTACAAGAATCTCATAATTCATTTTGCGATAATGGGGAAAACCTAAAAGACTCAATTCCCAAACTTAAAAAATTAATCTGCGATATGGAAGAAGCGAAGGAATCTTTGAATATTTAATTTATTTCTTGGAGTTAAAAAATGACTAAACTTATTGATATTGTAATGAATATTTATCAAGATTTATTAGATTTTGAAACAGAAAAAACTCAAACTTATAATGATATTGAAGAATTGGGAGAATTTTTGATAGAAAGTAAATCATTAATGGAGGAAAATTTTGTCAGTTTAGAAAATATATCTGAATCTTTATTAGAGGAAATAGATAATATATCAGCAGATTTTTTGTTAGAAACAGAAGCAATGTTAGAAGAGTTAGAAAATTTAGCAACCAAAATTGATGAGTTTATGATTGAAAGTGAAGAATTAACCACAGAAAAAAAAGAAAATGTGATTAATTTAGTGGATAAAATGAATAATAATAGCGATAGAATTAATGATTCTTTAGAAGAATTAGAAGAAATTGTTAATAAATTTAATGAAACAGTTACAGAAATAAAACCACCTTTAGAATCAAAACTTATAAATACTCAAACTTTTATAAAAGATGTAATGGTGAGAGGATTACAAAATTATCAAAATATCATAGAAGATAATCAAGAAAACTTAGATAATTTCTATCAAGATAATCTAAATAGTTTGATTGAAGAAAAAAACAAAAATATATCAACAGAAGTAGATGAAATTTCTTCCGATATTGATAATATAACCTTAAACTATCAAAAAATTATTAATGTTATAGAGGAAACTTTAAAAGAATTTTACGATAATAACTCTAGTGAATTAAAAGAAAAATATCAAGAGTTATTCCAATTTATTGAAAATGAGTTAATCGAAAATTTAATGAGTCATGAAGAAAAGATTAATTATGAGGGAAATAATCTCAGAGAAAATATTATAAATTTATTAGATAATTATTCAGAAATTAATCAAAATTCTGAGTCTTTAATTGATGTTTTTGAAAAACTTATAAATTGATTCTAAAAACTATTCATTTTCTAGGGAATCATTTATTTTTAAATAAGGATTAATCAAAGGAAAAGCTAAAATAATTTTCTCTTGTTTATAAACTTTGTGAATCTCCTTAATAAATTCGTGAGTAACTAATAATCTATCTAAATATTCATTAATTTTTAAATAAACTGTTAAATTAATTGCATAATAATCAAAGCTATCATACCTTAAAAAAGGCTTAAATTCTTTATTTCCTCCTTGTATAATATTTAAAATATTTTCAGCTATTGTTAAAGTTATTTCTTCAACTTTTACCAAATCATTATCATAACTAATTCCTATTTTAATTGGTAATAACATTTGAGGATTATCTAAAGTATAGTTTTGAAAACTACTATCAATAATTTGCCCATTTGGAATTACAAT
This sequence comes from Geminocystis sp., assembly GCF_041753295.1. NCBI lineage: Bacteria > Bacillati > Cyanobacteriota > Cyanophyceae > Chroococcales > Geminocystaceae > Geminocystis > Geminocystis sp. The sequence continues at coordinate 19,466 of NZ_JBGSUU010000087.1, read as the reverse complement.
TACATTATTATAAATATCTTTAATTAAGGTATATTTTAATTCAACATCTACAACATAACCCTCTTCGCCATTTTGAAACTTTATATAATCTCCGGGGCGAATTTTACGAGAAACAATTATATTTACCCCAGAGATTAAATTACTTAAAGTATTTTTAAATGCCAAACCAATGGATAAACTTCCCACCCCAAAAGCGGTAATTAAAGCTGTAATTTGAATACCAATAGATTGAATAATAACTAAAAATCCAATACTAAAAATTAAAACCTTTGTTAAATATTCAAATAATGATGTTAAAGAAACAGTAGTTTCATGTTTTAAACTATAAACTTGAATAGAATTTACTGCTAAACGAGAAGCCAAAATTGTTGCCATCGTTAAAGCGATAACTATTAAGATTTTTTGGATTAAAATATTTAAAGATATTGGTAAATTAATACTTGGTAAAACTAAGGCAATTCCTCCTACGGTAAACCAAATAAAAATGATACCTTCAAAGGATTTTAAAATAAAAGAATATTGCCCAAATGGAATATTATCATCTATTTTTTTTATCCAATACTTTAACCTATTTTCAATAAAAAGCCCAATTAATATTGCCAATAATACTAAACCAATCGGAGTGGATATTTTGGCTATTAAATTCCAATTTACTAAAGACATTTTACAAAAATTTTTACTATTTTTACAATTATATACAACTATTAGTTTATAAAAATATTAGTCTTAATTTACAATAATTATTTATGCTCAAAACATATTTATTAACAAATATCAGAATTTTGCAATAAAAATGTTACTGTTAGCAACATAGAACCAATAACATAAAATTGTAAAAAAGATCGATTAAACTATTGCGTTATGCGCCACTTATCATTTATAATGATTGTTTGTGACTAAAATTACAAAACATAGCCACTTAAAGATACTGAGGTAAAAAGACTTACAAGTCGAAATCTTAAGTCTGTTAAGTTTAAAAAAGCTATTACTAATCTTTAAGTTGAGATTAGTTGTCACTAAAAGTGTCTGCACAAAACAAGACATAATTGAGTAGTTAGTAACTAAGGTTGACTTACCATTCTAACTTCGGAGTTACTGTGCACACAAAAAAATCAGTTGGAAAGAAAATTCTTTCTCTGAATCAAATCCTGTTGTTTAGCAATTTAGAGGGACAGATCCCGTGAGCTTAGGCGTACTCGGTACAAAACTAGGCATGACTACCATCTTTGACCCCGAAACAGGTAACGCAATTCCTGTCACTGTGGTTCAAGCCGGTCCATGTTTAGTAACTCAAATCAAAACCAAAGAAACTGACGGTTATACAGCAGTTCAACTCGGATACAGCGAAGTACCTGATCGTAAACGTACCTTAAACACTAAAGAACCTAAAGAAGTTAATAAATACTTATCCAGTCCTGAATACGGACATTTAAGTAATAAAGGACTTCCTGCTTTACGCCACCTTAGAGAATATCGTCTCGATGATGTTAGTTCCTTTGAAATCGGACAAACTATCGGAGCAGATTTATTTGAAGAAGGTGCATTAGTGGATGTAGGGGCAAAAACCATCGGACGAGGCTTTGCTGGTTATCAAAAACGTCATAACTTCAAAAGAGGTAATATGACTCACGGTTCTAAAAACCATCGCTTACCCGGTTCGACAGGTGCAGGTACAACTCCCGGTCGTGTTTACCCCGGTAAAAGAATGGCGGGACGTTATGGAAACACCAACGTAAAAATCCGTAAATTAACCATCGCAAAAATTGACTCCGAGCGTAATTTATTACTCATCAAAGGAGCAATACCCGGCAAAACAGGTAATTTAGTGAGCATTACTCCTGCTTTAATTGTGGGTCAAAAGTAAGATAACTCACCGTTAAGATAAACGAAATTTCATTTTTAAAAATTATGGTTAATTGTGTAGTCAAAAATTGGCAAGGAGAACAAAGTGGCGAAACTACTTTAGAGATGGCCATCGCTAAAGAAGAAAACGCAGAACACATTGTCCATCGTGCCTTAGTTCGTCAACTACATAATCAGCGTCAGGGTACAGCATCCACAAAAACCAGAGCAGAAGTTCGTGGTGGTGGTCGTAAACCTTGGCGGCAGAAAGGTACAGGTAGAGCTAGAGCTGGTTCTATTCGCTCTCCTTTATGGCGTGGCGGTGGTGTTATTTTTGGACCAAAACCCAAAGACTACAACATCAAAATGAACCGTAAGGAAAGAAGATTAGCTTTAAGAACTGCTTTTATTAGTCGTATTGAAGATCTTATTGTTGTTGAAAATTTCACCGATCAATTAACTGCTCCTAAAACTAAAGAAGTAGTTGCGGCTTTAAGTCGTTGGGGTATCCCTAGTGGTCAAAAAGTGTTGTTGATTGCCACAGATCTTTCCTCTGATAATTTTTACCTCTCTGTTCGCAACTTACCCAATGTCAAACTCCTTAGACATGACTGTTTAAATATTTATGACATTTTGTACGCTGATAAAATTGTAGCTACCTCTGAAGCTATTACTAAAATACAGGAGGTTTATTGTGGCGAATAGTAGATACGGAAAAACAACTAAAGTCAGAAAAAACACTGCGGAATTAGCCGATATAGTTATCCGCCCCATCGTTACCGAAAAGGCAACTTATATGATGGAAGATAACAAATATACTTTTGAAGTAGTTAAACCTGCAACTAAGCCCGAAATCCGCGCGGCCATCGAAAGTTTATTTGAAGTAAAAGTGGTCAAAGTCAATACCATGAATCAACCTCGTAAAAAACGTCGTGTTGGTCAAAGTATTGGTTATAAACCTCAATACAAAAAAGCAATCGTAACCCTCGCCCAAGGAGATTCTCTCCAAAGTACATTTTTCCCTGATTTATAATCTTTTGAGATTAATGGGAAATTGCTCACAGAAACTGATAATTAATAATTAAATTATGGGTGTTCGTACATATAGACCATATACACCGGGCAGAAGACAAGCAGTAAGCTCAGATTTCGCAGAAATCACAAAAAGCACTCCTGAAAAGTCTCTGACAAAATATGTCCATCGTAAAAAGGGACGTAATAACAGAGGTGTAATTACCAGTCGTCATCGTGGCGGCGGACACAAAAAACTTTATCGGATTATCGATTTCAAAAGAGATAAAAGAGATATTAGCGCTCAAGTAATAGCCATCGAATATGATCCTAACCGTAACGCTCGTATTGCCTTAGTACAATATGAAGACGGCGAAAAAAGATATATTCTCGCCCCCGCTGGGATTGAAGTAGGTGCTACCCTGATCGCTAGTGCTGATGCTCCTTATGAAATTGGTAACGCTTTACCTTTAGAAAAAATCCCCCTTGGTACAGAGATTCATAATATTGAACTCACCCTAGGAAAAGGCGGTCAAATCGTTCGTGCCGCTGGTGGTTTTGCACAATTAATGGCAAAAGACGGTGATTATGTCACCCTGAAGTTACCTTCTAAAGAGGTGCGGATGATTCGTAAAGAATGTTATGCCACTATCGGACGAGTAGGAAATATCGAAGCCAGAAACCTCAAACTCGGAAAAGCTGGTAAGACTCGTCATTTAGGTATCAGACCTCACGTTCGTGGTAGCGCCATGAACCCTGTAGATCACCCCCATGGTGGTGGTGAAGGTCGCGCTCCTATCGGTCGTTCTGGCCCTGTTTCTCCTTGGGGACAACCTGCTCTAGGTAAGAAAACTCGTAAGAAGAAAAAACTTAGTAGCAAATACATCGTTCGTCGTCGTAACGCCAATAAAGGTAAATAAGACCACTTTCGAGATTTTAACCGCATTAATAAGGAAAATTCATGAGTCGTTCACTAAAAAAAGGACCATTTATAGCGGATAGCCTTCTCACCAAAATTGAAAAATTAAACAATAAAGGTGAGAAACAAGTAGTAAAAACTTGGTCAAGAGCTTCCACTATCATCCCCCAAATGATCGGTCATACTATTGCTGTTCATAATGGTCGTCAACACGTTCCTATCTTTGTCACCGAGCAAATGGTAGGTCATAAATTAGGAGAATTTGCTCCTACTCGTACCTTCCGAGGTCACGCTAAAAGTGACAAAAAAGCAAGACGTTAAGAGATTAATTAGGAGAACAGGAGAACAGAAAAACAGGAGAACAGAAAAACAGCAGAACAGAAAAAAGACTATTTTCATTCTCAAATTTCTAATTCCTAATTCCTAATTCCTAATTCTTAATTTACACTTCACCTAATAATTATGGCTAAAACACAGGAAAAACCAGAGGTTGATACCTCTCAAGAAGTAAAAGCGATCGCTCGTTATATCAGAATGTCACCCTCAAAAGTGAGACGGGTTTTAGATCAAATTCGTGGACGTAGTTACAGAGAAGCATTAATTATTCTCGAATTTATGCCTTATCGTGCTTGTGAACCAATTATTAAAGTTCTTCGCTCGGCTGTAGCTAATGCTGAACATAATCAAGGTTTAGAAGCATCTAACCTCGTGATCAGTACAGCCTTTGCTGACGGTGGACCTACTTTAAAACGTTTCCGTCCTCGTGCTCAAGGTCGTGCTTATCAAATTCGTAAACGCACTTGTCATATTACGGTGGCAGTTGCCCCTACGATATAGTTAACCATGAAAAAGGAACAACAAAAATAACATGGGACAAAAAGTACATCCAATTGGTTTTCGCCTCGGTTATACTAAGGAACACTCTTCCTGTTGGTATGCTGAACCGAAATTCTATCCTCAACTTCTTCAAGAAGATTATAAAATTCGTCAGTACATCGAAAAAAATCTCAGTAATGCTAGTATTGCTGAAATTAAAATTGATCGAAAAGCAGACCAGATTGATCTTTCCATTCATACCGCTAGACCCGGTGTCGTGGTAGGAAAAGGCGGTCAAGGCATCGAAAAATTACGCACTGACTTACAAGCACTCTTAAAAAATCAACGTCAGTTTCGAGTTAATGTCATCGAAGTTGCTAATGTTGATGCTTGTGCTCCTCTGATGGCAGAATTTATCACCTCTCAACTTGAAAGACGGGTTTCCTTCCGCCGAGTTGTTAGACAAGCTATCCAAAGAGCTCAAAAAGCTGAAGTATTAGGAATCAAAATCCAAGTTAGTGGTCGTCTTAACGGTGCTGAAATCGCTCGTACCGAATGGATCAGAGAAGGTCGTGTTCCCCTACACACTTTAAGAGCTGATATTGACTACTCTTACAAAACTGCTAGTACTATCTACGGTATTTTAGGTATCAAAGTCTGGATTTTTAAAGGTGAGATTATTCCGGGTGAAGAAGACTTGAGAGTAAATAACCCCAATCGTACGAAACAAGGACGTAAAAATCCTCGTCGTCAAAAATTTGAAGATCGCTCTGAGTAGTGAACAGGCAATAGGCAATAGTAAACAAATTCTAAAACCTAACACCTAACACCTAACACCTAACTTTATAAAAATTATGTTAAGTCCAAGAAGAACGAAATTCCGTAAACAACATCGGGGAAGAATGACCGGTAATGCCTATAGAGGAAATACCATTAGTTTTGGGGATTATGGTCTTCAAGCTATCGAACCTTGTTGGATTACTGCTCGTCAAATTGAGGCCGCAAGACGGGCAATTACTCGTTATGTCCGTAGAGGCGGAAAAATCTGGATTCGTATTTTCCCTGATAAACCCGTAACTCAACGTCCTGCAGAAACTCGTATGGGTTCTGGTAAAGGTAATCCTGAATTTTGGGTCGCAGTAGTTAAACCAGGACGAATCATGTTTGAAATTGTTGGTATTCCAGAAGAAACCGCTCGTGAAGCTATGCGTTTAGCCGCTCAAAAACTTCCCATCAAAACCAAATTTATCACCAGATCTGAGGAATATTAAGTCACTATGGCACTTCCCTTAGTTGCAGACGCAAGAAAATTAAACGATGAAGAATTAGCTGCAGAAATTGTTAACGCAAAAAAAAAGCTATTTCAATTAAGACTATTACAAACTACTGGGCGTTTAGATAAACCTCATGAGTTTAAACACACAAAACACTGGATTTCTCAATTGTTTACTGTTCAAGGTGAACGTGAAAGAGCTCAATCCGCTACTACTACTCAAGCATAAGGAGTAACTATTCCATGGCAGTTAAAGAAAGAGTTGGCGTAGTCGTTAGCAATAAAATGGATAAAACCGCCGTTGTTGCTGTCGAAAATCGTTCTCCTCATCCCAAATACGGCAAAATTGTCGTTAAAACCAAAAAATATAAAGCTCACGATCCCGAAAATCAATGTAAAGAAGGCGATCGCGTAAGAATCAGAGAAACTCGTCCCCTAAGTAAAACCAAACGCTGGGAATTAGCAGAAATTCTAATTACCAAAGCAGTGGCGGTTTAGGTTCGATGATAGTTTTCTTTATTCCCATAATCAATCAAATAACTAACTAGAATGATTCAACAACAAAGTTACCTAAACGTAGCCGATAATAGTGGGGCGCGTAAGATTATGTGCTTACGAGTGTTATCTACTGGTAACTGTACTTATGGTGGCATCGGAGACGTAATTATTGCCGTAGTTAAAGACGCAATTCCTAACATGGCAGTTAAAAGATCCGACATCGTAAGAGCAGTAATCGTAAGGACAAAACAATCTTTACGTCGTGACAGTGGCATGACTATTCGTTTTGATGATAACGCCGCCGTAATTATCAACAAAGATAACAACCCCAGAGGTACTCGTGTTTTTGGTCCTGTGGCTCGTGAATTACGGGATAAAAACTTTACAAAAATTATCTCTCTAGCACCAGAGGTACTCTAAATTATGAGATCATTAAAAAAGAAAAAACCAGCTACCGGCAGATTTAAAATGCACGTCAAAAAAGGTGACACCGTGCAAATTATTTCAGGAAAAGATAAAGGCAAAGTAGGCGAAATTCTCACCTCTATCCCTAAAGATAGTACCGTCATCGTTAAAGGTGTGAATATCAGAACTAAACACGTTAAACCCAGACAAGAGGGAGAAAGCGGTCAAATTAGTACCTATGAAGCACCTATTCATAGTTCTAAAGTAATGCTTTACTCAGAAAAAGAAAAAGTGGCTAGTCGTATTAGCTACGTCTTGACGGAAGAAGGCAAAAAAGTTAGAAAACTGAAAAAAACTGGTGAAATTATCGATTAATTTTTCGACCTATTTTCACAATTAACGGTATATTCATAATCATTAGTAAACACTTCCTATGTCAAGATTAAAAACTTATTACCAAGAAACTATTACTGCTAAACTCAAAGAGCAATTTGGTTACACAAATATTCATCAAATACCTAAAGTAACTAAAATTGTGATCAATCGAGGTTTAGGAGAAGCATCACAGAATGCTAAAGCACTGGAGTCCTCTCTGAGTGAACTAGCTGTGATTACTGGACAAAAACCTGTTGTTACTCGTGCCAAGAAAGCGATCGCAGGTTTTAAAGTTCGTCAAGGAATGCCCGTGGGCGCCATGGTGACTTTACGATCTGACAAAATGTACGCTTTCCTAGAGCGTTTGATCAGTCTTGCTTTACCCCGTATTCGTGATTTTCGTGGCGTTAGCCCTAAAAGTTTTGATGGACGAGGTAACTATAGCTTAGGAGTAAAAGAACAACTAATATTCCCCGAAATTAGCTATGATACCATCGATCAACTTCGTGGCTTTGATATTTCTATTATCACCACGGCTAACACCGACGAAGAAGGACGTGCATTGCTCAAAGAAATGGGAATGCCCTTCCGTGACAAATAAGAAATAACCAGAGGAAAAGAAGAAAGAATGCCAGCACACGACACTATTTCAGATATGCTGACTCGTATTCGCAACGCTTGTGCAGTTCGTCATTCCACCGTGAATATTCCTAGCACTCGTATGACCCGCAGTATTGCAGAGGTACTAAAAAGTGAAGGCTTTATCACCAGTTATGAAGAAATCGGCGAAGGAGTCAAAAAAAATATCGTAGTCTCCCTTAAATATAAAGGAAGAAATCGTAAACCTATTATCCAAAATATTCGCCGAGTAAGTACTCCCGGTTTAAGAGTATATAGTAAGAAAAAAGACCTACCCAGAGTATTGGGCGGTATCGGCGTTGCGATTGTTTCCACCTCTCACGGTATTATGACCGATAGAGAAGCCAGAAAACAAAACATCGGTGGCGAAGTACTTTGCTATATTTGGTAACAATTAGAGGCAAAAGGCAAAAGACAAAAAAATTTTTAAGTCTGTGTCTATCTACCATTCTTAATTGTCAACTATAAATTATTCACTATTCACTATTCACTATCATGTCTCGTATTGGAAAACGTCCTATAACGATACCCCCAAAGGTAGAAATCAAAATTGATGGACAACAAGTAAATGTTACTGGTCCAAAAGGTAACTTATCCAGAGATTTACCGTCTTTAATCACGATAGTTCAAGAAGCACAAGAACTTCTCGTCACCCGAGATAATGATTCTCGTAAAGCAAGAGAAAGACACGGTTTATGCCGTACTTTAGTAGCTAACATGGTTGACGGCGTTAGTCAAGGCTTTGAAAAAAAATTAGAAATTCAAGGGGTAGGTTATCGAGCTGCCGCTCAAGGTTCTAAATTAACTCTTAACGTGGGTTACAGTAAACCAGTAGAAATGGAAATGCCCCAAGGAATTAACGTCGCTGTTAATACTAATACCGAAGTGGTAGTCACTGGTATAGATAAAGAATTAGTAGGTAACGTTGCTGCTAAAATTCGTGCAGTTCGTCCTCCTGAAGTCTATAAAGGAAAAGGTATTCGTTACGCTGGGGAATATGTCAGACGTAAAGTAGGTAAAGCAGGTAAGAAATAATTATGACTATTAATCGTAAAGATCTCGTTCAACGTCGTCATTTGCGCATTCGGAAAAAAGTAAGCGGAACTGCTGATCGCCCTCGTTTAGCCATATTTCGTTCTAACTTTCACATTTACGCTCAAGTTATTGACGATGTAGCTCAACACACTTTAGTTTCTGCCTCCACCGTGGATAAAGAACTAAAAGAAAAATTAGCTACTACATCTAATTGTGATGCTTCTGCCGAAGTTGGCAAATTAGTAGCCCAAAGAGCATTATCTAAAGGTATTGAACAAGTCGTATTTGATCGTGGTGGGAATCTCTATCATGGACGAGTTAAGGCTTTAGCCGATGCCGCTCGTGAATCTGGTCTTAACTTCTAAAGAGGAACTTATTATGGCAAAAGAAAGAGAACAAGAACAACAACGCAAAGGCGGTAAGCAAAGAAAACAGCGTAAAGAGAAAAAAGACAACACCTGGCAAGAAAGAGTTGTCCAAATCCGCCGAGTTAGCAAAGTAGTTAAAGGTGGTAAAAAACTCAGTTTCAGAGCTATTGTTGTTGTTGGTAACGAAAAAGGGCAAGTTGGGGTTGGTGTAGGTAAAGCAGGAGATGTTATTAACGCCGTGCGTAAAGCCGTTACTGACGGTAAAAAACATCTTATTACCATCAACATCAACAAAGCAAGTTCCATTACCCATATCAGTAATGGTGCAGCCGGTGGAGCTAGAGTATTTATCCGTCCTGCCGCTCCGGGTACTGGGGTTATCGCTGGGGGTGCTGTGCGTACCGTCCTCGAACTAGCTGGAATCAAAAATATTTTAGCGAAACAACAAGGTTCTAATAACCCTTTAAATAATGCCAGAGCAGCCGTCAATGCCCTAGGACAAATTCGTAGTTTTTCTGAAGTAGCAAAAGAAAGAGATATTCCGTTACAACAGATTTATTCATAAGAGATCAAATTAATTCCATAATCATTATGAGACTTCATCAACTATCCCCTAAGCCTACATCTAAAAAACGTCGCCGCCGTATAGGCAGAGGTATTTCTGCTGGACAAGGTGCTAGTGGCGGTTTTGGGATGAGAGGACAAAAATCTCGTTCTGGTACAGGTACAAAACCTGGTTTTGAAGGTGGACAAATGCCCCTTTACAGAAGAGTTCCAAAGTTAAAACACTTTCCTCTAATCAATCATAAAGAATTTACCATCATCAACGTTGAGAAACTAAACACTTTAGCTACTAACACTGAAGTTACCTTAGAATCATTAATGGCTGTAGGTATTGTTACCACAAATGATGGACCTTTAAAAATTCTTGGTAATGGTGAATTAACCGTCGCCCTTAATATTAAAGCCGCAGGGTGGAGTAAATCCGCTCAAGCTAAAATTGAAACTGCTGGTGGTACTATTACTCATGCTTCATCAGTAAATGATCAAAGCAATAATGGTTAATTAGTGTCAAGATATTTAAGAATGTAGAATTGAGAATGTAGAATGTAAAATAGAAACTTTTATTTACTTCTTTTAACACTAAGAAAAAATATCTTAATTCTTAATTTTTCATTCCTAATTCCTCATTATTTATCCACCATTTATAGATATAAATTAGATCATGGTTGTTAGTAAAGAAAAAACTCCAACCGCTCAAGAAACCTTTATGCAAATGGCCAGTGCCGCAGGGCTACGAGGCCGTTTACTCATAACTTTAGGTTTATTAATCTTGATTCGTTTGGGCATTTATATACCCGTACCCGGCATTGATAGACAAGCCTTTGAAGCGGCGGTACAAAATCTTCCCTTTTTAGGATTTTTAAACATTTTTACAGGGGGTGGTTTAGCCACAGTAGGTATTTTTGCCTTGGGAATTTTACCTTATATTAATGCTTCTATTATCATGCAGTTATTAGCTTCGGCTATTCCTGCCTTAGAAGACTTACAAAAAAATGAAGGAGAAATTGGACGGCGTAAAATTGCTCAGATTACTCGATATGTCGCTCTAGGATGGGCTATTATTCAAAGTACTGGGATAACAGTCGGTTTGCTACGTCCTTATGCCATAAATGATAGCCCTTGGTTTATTGTCCAAACTGTATTGGCTATTACAGCAGGATCAATGTTTGTCATGTGGGTATCAGAGTTAATCACTGAAAGAGGTTTAGGAAATGGAGCTTCTTTGTTAATTTTCGTTAACATTGTCGCTGTATTACCTCAAACTTTAGCTAATACTATTGATTACGCTCAAACGGGAGGCCGCCAAGCCATCGCTCAAGTTCTTATCCTCGTCATCGTCTTCTTGATTATGATTGTTGGTATTGTATTTGTCCAAGAAGGTACTCGTCGAATTCCTATTATCTCCGCCCGTCGTCAAGTGGGGAGAAGACTATATAGAGAAAGAACCAGTTACTTACCATTGCGACTTAATCAAGGTGGGGTTATGCCTATCATTTTTGCTTCGGCTGTGTTAGTTTTACCTTCTTCGGTGGCAGGTTTTGCGGAAAAAAGTCCTTTTAATGCGATCCTAAATCAAATAGCCTTAGCTCTACGCCCAGGTACAATCTGGTATGTAGTAACCTACTCTGTACTAATCATCTTCTTTAGTTATTTTTATGCTTCCTTGATTTCTAATCCTGAAGATATAGCCCAAAACTTGAAGAAAATGGGCACAAGTATCCCCGGTATTCGTCCGGGTAAAGCTACTATTGCTTATTTAGAAGGAGTTTTAAATCGTTTAACCCTTTTAGGGGCGATTTTTCTAACTATTGTCGCTACCGTACCAACTTTTGTGGAAAGTGCCACGGGGGTAACAACCTTTCAAGGTTTTGGTGCAACTTCCCTCTTAATTTTAGTTGGGGTTGCCATTGATACCGCCAAACAGGTTCAAACCTACGTTATTTCTCAACGTTATGAAGGAATGGTCAAACAATAATTAGGACATAGGAGTTAGGAGATAGGAGATAAATGAGCATTAATAATTCTCAATTCAACCTTCGACCTTTTCAATTCTTAATGAAATAAAGAATGACAAAACTAATATTTTTAGGAGCACCGGGTGCTGGTAAAGGTACTCAAGCTCAAATTCTATCCCAAAATCTGGGTATTCCTCATATTTCAACGGGGGAAATCCTCAGAGATGCCATCGCGGCAGAAACCCCTTTAGGGATCAAAGCCAAAGGTTTCGTTGATAACGGTGATTTAGTCCCCGATGAACTAATTTTAGACTTAATCAAAGAAAGATTAGGACAAGAAGACGCTCAAAAAGGATGGATTCTCGATGGTTTTCCCCGCAATGTTCCTCAAGCAGATTTCTTAAACAATCTCCTTCAGGACTTAAATCAAGTCTGTAACGGTGTTGTTAACCTTGATGTACCTGATTCTGTGTTGTTAGAACGTCTTTTAAGTAGAGGCAGAGCAGACGATAATGAAGCGACTATTCGTAATCGTTTACAAGTTTATCGTCAACAAACAGCCCCTTTGATTGACTATTATCAACAAAATCAGTTATTAATTAATGTTAACGGCCATCGGGAACTTTCCCAAATCAGTGAAGAATTAGAAACCATAGTTAAATCCTAAAATGATCTACTTTGATTTTGAAGGGAAAATAGATTTGATAAAATCAATAAAGATTACATCAAACCAATAAAAAGATTATTACTATGTCGAAAAAAGATCTCATTGAAATGGAAGGAACTGTTATGGAATCACTCCCAAACGCAATGTTTAGAGTTGACTTAGATAACGGTTTTAATGTTTTAGCTCACATTGCTGGGAAAATTAGACGTAATTACATCAAAATTTTACCCGGTGATAGAGTAAAAGTCGAGTTAACTCCCTATGATTTAAGCAAAGGGAGAATTACTTATCGACTAAAAGGTGGTAGTGGTAAAAAATAATTGTATTATATAAATATAGTCAACAATATTACCATTACCAAAAGTGACATTTTGCTTAAATAATCATCAAGAGACAAGAAATCTCTAAAAATGAAAAATAAAACAAAAAATCACTTGACTTATACAACTAACCTATGTTTGACAGAGGTATAAAACCCTGTTATAATTAAAAGCTTGCAGTGTAAACTACTACTATGAAAGTAAGAGCATCAGTCAAAAAAATTTGCGACAAATGTCGTGTGATCCGTCGAAAAGGGCGGGTTATGGTGATCTGTTCCAACCCCAAACATAAACAACGTCAGGGATAAATTATTAACCATTAGTGTATCATAAACACTGAAAATTGACTAAATTTATTGGAAATAATAGCGAGATTAACAAAGGAAACTAAAACATGGCAAGGATATCCGGTATTGACTTACCTCGTGATAAACGAGTAGAAATAGGACTTACCTACTTGTATGGTATTGGTTTAACTTCTTCTCAAAAAATTCTGGCGGCAACAGGGGTAAACCCAGATACAAGAGTCAGAGATTTAAGCGATGAGGATGTAAGTAAACTAAGATTATACATTCAGGAGAACTTCGAGATCGAAGGGGATTTACGTCGTTTAGAAGCGATGAATATCAAACGCTTAGGAGATATAGGCACTTATAGAGGTCGTCGTCACCGTCAAGGATTACCCTTGAGAGGACAAAGAACTCGAACTAATGCCAGAACTCGTCGAGGACGTAAAGCTACCATCGCAGGGAAGAAAAAAGCTCCTAAGAAATAAATAGAGGGACTGTGTTTTAGAACAAGTCATCCTGAATACCGTTCAGTTCGGGTTGCCCAAAACCTAAGATCACCTTTTATATAAAATAGTTCGGTGATAATTAATTCATCACCACTAAAAAAACTAACTAATTCAATTAATCAAAAACTCCATAAACAAAATCAGTTAAAGAGGTAAATTCGGCATGGCAAGACCCACAAAAAGGGGAGGACCAAAAAAACAAAAGAAAAACATTCCCAGTGGAGTAGCTTATATTAAATCTACTTTCAATAACACCATTGTGACAATTACTGATGCGACAGGCAACGTAATTTCATGGGCAACAGCTGGTTCTAGTGGTTTTAAAGGGGCAAAAAAAGGAACTCCCTTTGCCGCTCAAACTGCAGCAGATAGTGCCGCTCGTACAGCAATGGACAACGGAATGAAACAAGTAGAGGTGATGGTTAGTGGACCTGGTGCAGGTAGAGAAACCGCCATCAGAGCTTTACAAGGAGCAGGGTTAGAAATTACATTAATTCGGGATATTACCCCAATTCCTCATAACGGCTGTCGCCCACCAAAAAGACGCAGAGTCTAAAATTATCCCATAGTCATCAACTCTAATTATTACTTGAGTTATTGATTATTAAAACCTTTGTATCTAAAACTGACATCATAAATCGAGGAAATAACCACTGTGGCTGTGTTTAAAATAGACTGCTTAGTAAATAAAACTCAAAAAAATCAAGGGCAATATGCCAAGTTTGTACTAGATCCTTTAGATAGAGGACAAGGTATAACTCTTGGTAATTCCTTGAGAAGAGTTCTGTTATCTAACTTAGAAGGTGCAGCAGTAACTGCCGTCAGAATTGCAGGTGTAAACCACGAATTTGCGGTGGTGGAAGGAGTAAGAGAAGATGTATTAGAAATGATGCTCAACATGAAAGGGATCATTTTTAAAAGTTACACTCATACACCTCAAATCGGTCGTTTAGTGGCTTCTGGTCCTTGTACTGTGACAGCCGCACAGTTTGATCTACCTTCGGAAATAGAACTGGTTGAACCAAGTCAGTATATTTGCACTCTAGGTAAGGGAGCAAAATTAGAAATGGAATTTAAAGTAGAGAAAGGAAAGGGTTATCGAGCTATTGTCAGAGGCAAAGATGAACATAGCTCCCTCGATTTCTTACAAATAGATTCTGTTTTTATGCCCGTTACAAAAGTTAACTTCGTGGTAGAAGAAATTCGCCATGAAGGAAATTTAGCAGATCGTTTGATTTTGGAAATTTGGACTAATGGAAGTATAAAACCAGAAGAAGCTCTTTCGGATGCGTCGAAAATTTTAGTTGATCTATTTTCACCGTTAACCGATGCTACAAGTATTACTGGTAAACCAGAAGAACTTGAAGAGCCTGAAGATCCAGCAAGTCAAATTCCTATTGAAGAATTGAATCTGTCAGTTCGTGCTTATAACTGTCTCAAACGGGCTCAAATTAACACTGTGGCTGATTTATTAGAATACTCTCAAGATGATCTTTTAGAAATTAAAAATTTCGGAGCGAAATCCGCAGAGGAAGTAATAGAAGCCTTACAACAGCGTTTAGGTATTACTTTAGCTGAAGGTAAGATGAAAGATCCACCATCAGGAGAGTTAATTCATAGTATTGAGCCCGTTGCTACTCCCTAGTTTGAAAGGCTAGAAAAACAAAATCGTGAATTAATTAATAATTTTAAGGAGGAAATTAATGCGTCACCGTTGTAAAGTGCCTTTATTAGGCTTACCAGCAGACCAAAGAAAAGCCCTTCTCCGTGGATTAACCACCCACTTATTACGAGAAGGCGAAATTACAACTACTAAAGCCCGTGCTAAAGCGGTTCGTAGTACTACTGATAAAATTATTACTTTAGCAAAAGAAGGATCTTTATCCGCCAGACGCAGAGCCTTAGCTTATGTTTATGATAAAGATCTCGTTAATGATGTTTTTGCGAAAGCTCAAGAACGTTATGGCAGTCGTAACGGTGGTTATACCCGTTTAATCCGCACGAAAAGTCGTCGTGGAGATAATTCGGAAATGGCAATCTTACAGTTAATCTAGTTCTTTTTGAGTCTAACCTTCATGGATAATAGCACCCTAGAGAAAAAAAGAGTTGCAATTGTAATTCAATATTTAGGAGCTAACTATCACGGTTGGCAAAGACAGCCTAACTATAACAGTGTTCAAGAAGAAATAGAAAAAGCGATCGCCTCTGTAATAGGTCATCCCGTCACCATTCACGGTGCAGGTAGAACTGATAGCGGAGTTCATGCAGCCGCCCAAGTAGCCCATTTTGAAGTTAACTCTCCTGTACCTCCTGATCGTTGGTCAAAAGTCCTTAATGGTTGTTTACCCGACGATATTGTAATCAGGGCTTCCGCACAGGTAGCTAATGATTGGCACGCTTGTTTTGGCGCTTCTTTTCGACGTTATCGTTATACTATATATACTGGTAAAGTTCCCAATCTATTTTTACAACCGTTTAGTTGGCACTACTATCATCAGCCTTTAGATGAATCATTGATTCAAAAAGCGCTTAATCCCTTACTCGGAGTTCATGATTTAAGTGCTTTTCGTCGGGCAGGTTCTAAACGTTTACACTCTATATTAGAAGTGCAAGAAGTTAGTTGTCAGCGAAAAGAAGACTTGATACATATTGAGATACAAGCCAGTGGTTTTTTATATGGCATGGTAAGGCTATTAGTGGGAATGTTAGTAGAAGTGGGAGCAGGAACAAGATCTGTGTCACAGTTCCAAGACATTTGGGTAAATCGTCGTCGGGATTTAGTGAAATATTCTGCCCCAGCAAAAGGATTATGTTTGTTAAGAGTAGGTTATCCGAATTTTCCGATACCTGAACCAATTTGGTTTAATACTCAACCTATTTTTACTTTTAGTTAAAAAGTCTCAATTAAAATGAATAAAACACCAGTTCCTAAATTAGAAGATTTAGATAAAAAATGGTTTATTGTTGATGCTCAAGATCAACGCCTCGGCAGATTAGCCACCGAAATTGCTAATGTTTTAAGAGGAAAAAATAAACCTACTTTCACCCCTCACTTAGATACAGGGGATTTTGTCATAGTAGTCAACGCTGAAAAAGTTGTTGTAACGGGTAAAAAAGGCGAACAAAAGCTCTATCGTCGTCATTCAGGGCGCCCCGGTGGTATGAAAACCGAAACTTTCGATAAATTACAAAAACGTATTCCTGAAAGAATCATCGAAACCGCCGTTAAAGGTATGTTACCTAAAAATAGCTTAGGCAGAACTTTATTCACAAAACTTAAAGTTTATAGTGGTTCTGCTCATCCCCATGAAGCACAACAACCTCAAGTTTTAACTATTAATACCATACCCGGAGGCGATAAATAATGTCAGACAAAGTAGTTTATCTAGGTACAGGTCGTCGTAAATCTTCCGTTGCCAGAGTCCGTCTTGTACCCGGCACTGGTGCAGTGATTGTCAATAAAAGAGAAGGATCTGAATATTTTCAACAAATTCAAGATTACATTCAAGCCTTAAAAGCACCTTTAGAAACTTTAGGGTTAGAAAATGAGTATGACATTTTAGTCAATTCTCATGGCGGCGGTTTAACGGGTCAATCCGATGCGGTAAAATTAGGGGTAGCAAGGGCATTATGTCAACTAGATCCTGAAAATCGTCAACCTTTAAAAGCTGAAGGTTACTTAACTCGTGATCCTCGTGCAAAAGAACGTAAAAAATATGGTTTACATAAAGCTCGTAAAGCACCTCAGTTCTCTAAACGTTAATTTTGACTTTAGTAATTATTGTAGGAACGTTGCGTGCAGCGTCTCTACTAATCAATGGAAACTCATATTTATATTAAATAAGGAAATTAAAATAATGCCAAAAGAAGGAATACACCCCCAATGGTATCCTGACGCTAAAGTTATGTGTAATGGGGAAGAAGTAATGCGTGTGGGATCAACCCAACCAGAGATTAACGTAGAGGTTTGGTCTGGTAATCATCCGTTTTACACTGGTACTCAGAAAATTATTGACAGTGAAGGTAGAGTAGATCGCTTCTTGCGTAAATACGGTATGCTTAGTGGTAAACAAGAAAATACCGAAGATACGGAAACGAAATAAGTCAATTTTTCTAAAATATCATCATAAACCCTGACGGATATATTATTTGTTAGGGTTTTTTTATTATAAACGCCTTCAATTATCGATAAGTTTAGATTATGGCACTCATTCAATGGTATCCCGGACATATTAGCAAGGCGGAGAGACAATTAAAAGAACAAATAAAAAAAGTTGATGTAGTGTTAGAAGTAAGAGACGCAAGAATACCTTTAGCTTCCCATCATCCTCAAGTAAAAGAATGGATTGGGGAAAAACCTCGTATTTTAATTTTGAATCGGGAAGATATGATTACCGATAGTTTGCGAGATGAATGGCGTACTTGGTTTAGAAGTAAAGGAGAAATACCTTATTTTACTAATGCCAAAGATGGTAACGGAGTTAAAGCAATACAAAAAGCCTCTCAGTCGGCAGGTATCGCAGTTAACGAACGCCGTCATAGTCGTGGAATGTTACCTCGTCCTGTACGAGCAGTGGTGATCGGTTTTCCCAATGTCGGCAAGTCAGCTTTAATTAATCGTTTACTCAAGCGTAAAATGGTAGCTAGTGCCAGAAAAGCAGGAGTAACAAGACAATTGCAATGGGTGCGTATTTCTGAGGAAATAGAACTATTAGATGCTCCCGGTATTATTCCTTTAAAGTTAGAAAATCAGGAAGATGCTTTAAAATTAGCTATTTGCGAAGATATTGGCGACGCTGCTTATAATAATAGAGAAGTGGCACAGGCTTTTATTGATTTATTAGTTAACTTAGGTACAGAATCAGTATTACATTCTCGTTATGATTTAGACCCATTGGACATGACAGGGGAAGAATTTATTATTAAATTGGCAGAATCTAAGTATAACAATGATATTGAAAGAGTTTCTCGTCAATTACTCCAAGATTTTCGTAAAGGTTATCTAGGTACAGTTTCTTTGGAATACCCTCCTCATTTATGAATATAGCTATTTTTGGGACAAGTGCAGATCCGCCAACGTCTGCCCATAAAATTATTTTACATTACCTCAGTTCTCACTATAATCTAGTAGGTGTTTACGCTTCTGATAATCCTTTTAAAAGTCATGGTACTGATTTATGTCACCGTAATCGGATGTTAGAATTACTCATTGAAGATCTTAATTTAACTTATGGTAACGTCCTTTATTGTCCCGAAATTAGCGATGTCCGTACAATACATACTGTCACCAAGGTAAGGAAAAAATGGGGCGAAAATATTGAGCTAACCATCGTTATTGGTACAGATTTAGCAGAACAAATTTTTACATGGTATGAAGCTCAAAAATTATGGGGGGGAGTGAAAATCTTATTAATCCCTCGTGATGGTTATACTATCGACTTTAATGTTATTCAAAATATAGATAAAATTAGCTTAGGTTGTGCGATCGCCCAGTGTCAAATTCCGCCTTTTTCTTCGACAGATTATCGTAATAATCATAATCAAGAAGTTTTAACCGATAAAGTAAAAAATTATATAGAAGAAAATTCTTTGTATTTCAATTAAAAAAAGTGTTTAAAGAGGAAATACTGGTATAGGTATCCAAAGTTTCCATTAATTCCACTACCCCGAAGGATAGCGACTGCTGTACAGTACTTATTGAATGCGGGTAAGCCCTTAGATCGTTTCCATTAATTCCACTACCCCGAAGGATAGCGACTTTTAATTAAGCACCAAAGATTTTGACGGATTTGGTTTCCATTAATTCCACTACCCCGAAGGATAGCGACATAAAAGCCTAGACTTTAACGGTACTTAAACAAAACGATAAAAGAAATTAGGTTATAATTTTTGTATTATAACGTTTTTAGGTCAAAATGAAAGAAACAACATCTTCATCAATGCCACCATGTTTTAATCGCTGGTGTCAAAAAATAGATCCAGT
>NZ_JBGSUU010000086.1:0-1870 GCF_041753295.1 Geminocystis sp. | reverse complement strand
GCAAAAAATTGAAAAATAAAGACAGAAAGATTAAAAATAAATAGAAAAGGTTAAAATTAAATTTTAAGTATGAGATTAGGGGAAAAAGAAAAAAAGATGAGAAAAAAAAGGTAGTTAAAATTTGAGAATGAAAAAACCCTGGTTCTTAGAACGATTGATATTAGCCGTATAATTCATTACACGGTGGGGAATGGCATCAAACCTTAATTATAAATAGGTAAAAGCAATGAATAACACAGAACAAATAACCTTAAATGTCTCAGTTAATTTACTATTGGAAAAACAATTAAAAGATGCTGTTAAATTAACTAATAAAACAGAAGAAGATTTAATTAGAGAAGCCTTAGAAATCTATTTATCTCAAATAAACAAAACCAAAACTTGTTATGATTTAGCCCTTGAATCTGGGGTTATTGGTATAGCGAAAGATTTACCATCAGATTTAAGCACTAATCAAGATTATTTTCAAGGATTTGGACAATTATGAATAGAAAAATTATTATCGATACTAGCCCGATCGTTGCTATTTTATCTCCCAAAGATAATTACCATCAAATATGTGTAGAAACTTTAAAAACTATTGAGCCACCTATGTTAACATCATGGGCTGTAATAACAGAAGTGCTTTGGTTAATTCGTCATAATCAAATAGCCATAGATTCTTTATTTAGGATGTTAGAAGTAAGATTATTAGAGATAGTAGAGCTTCCCTATAATTCTATACCTTGGCTCAAAAATTTTATGTCAAAATATCATGATATAGGAGTACAAATAGCCGATGCTTCTCTCTGTTATTTAGCTGAAAATTACCAAATAAATAAAATATTTACCCTTGATAGAAAAGATTTTTATATTTATAGAATTAAAGGCAACCAATCTTTAGATATTATTCCTGAAAATGATTAATTGTTAATTATTCATTGTTAATTATTAATTATTAATTAAAATTGCTTTTAAGTTAAGTCGATCGACTGGATTGCGTTTAAAAGCATCAAAAACCATATTAAATTCTGCTCCATCGGGAATAATAGGATTAACAAAATCAATAGTCAAAGTTAAAGAAACATTCGCCTCAGTATTGGGTGCATTTAGTAAACTATTAAGGGTATTAAAAAAACTTTGAAAACTCTTAGTATCACCCTGAGACTCCAAACGGACAAACTGCCCTTCCCCGCTTTGAATGGTAACAGTTTGATCAATATTTATTAACCATAATTGAGGACGATTTAATAAAGATAAAGTCGTGCCAAATTTACGATAATCCATCACTGTATTAACAGTTAAAATAAGAGTAGAAATTGCCGTAATTTTATAGTCTAAACATTGGTCTTTGAGATAATTAAAAGTGATATTAACATTACCGTCTTTAATAATTTCCCTCGGTTTAACAGTCTCAAAAATATCCTCATTATTAACAGTATAATTACCTGATTTTTCCTTAACAGTTTGAGTAAGTAAATCAATTTTTGTCTCTTGGGTAGCAGTTTCACCACTACCATAATCAACTATAACTTTAAATACCGTTAACCCGTCAATGGTAGTAGCATATTCATCAGTAGGGCGAAAATCATCCCTAACTAAACCATTATCTTGGTATAAACTAACGGTTAAAGCACCCTTAGCCTTCCAACGCACCCTGACTTCCTTTGTGTCTGGGTTGATAACTTGGGCGGAAAGTTGAATAACTTTTGGTTGAGGGGGTTGTAAAATACCCCGACGGTAAAGGATATATGGCGTTGCTGAATTAAGGTATGATTTTTAGATAAAGGGGTCAAATTATCAAAAATAAAAAAATGATACAATGTCCAGAGTGCGGGTCTAAACATATTCACAAAAATGGAATTAAAAAAGGAAAGCAAAATCATCTTTG
>NZ_JBGSUU010000085.1:0-111033 GCF_041753295.1 Geminocystis sp. | reverse complement strand
ACCTTCTCAGTGTAGATGTACTAACACCTTTTAGTTTTGCGGCTTCAGAAATAGATAGTTTACTCATTGTTCTAGTCTAGCTCAAAAAATGAGTAAGTTTAAGAAGATTTAAGTAACTTTTTGTTAACTGTTAAAAGCCCTTGCTTATAAAAATCAGAGCGTTTGGCAGGAAATTTTTTCTGACCGTGAAATACCCAGCAAGCGAGATGCAGGAACAGGGGCGTAGTAACCAGTTGACGAAATTGCCAGTTTTCTGGTAAGTTCAACTTCTCGATAAACTGAGCCGACTGATCCTGTCCAGATTGAAGGGGCTTTTGAGTGAATGTAGCAAACCACTTTTGCGCGAAGATGGTGATTTGAGCTTGGGTAAAAGGGGCAATTTCTACATCAGTAAAGCCTTGTAGTTGCAGTTTTTGGGCGGCGGTGCGACTGGTTGCCACAAACTGATTTTTGTGATATTTTTTCGAGAATCTGCGAATCTCTCTAATAACTTCTGTCATGTTCTGTTTCATAACTTCATCCATGCCATCTAACAATAACAAGACTCTACCCTCTTGCACTAAAGTTTCAGGCACTGACGGGTTTGAAATTCCGGAAATGAGAAACTCCTGATGAATGTAATTCAGGAGGCTAAATTTGGCATTATCTCTAGATTCTTCAGCAAAATCTTTGAGAGGGATAAAGATCGGTACTTGATGGGCGGAGAACTCCCCTCGATCGCACAGAATTGCAAGATGTTTTAAAAAGGTGGTTTTGCCCACCCCTGATTTACCTAATAACCTAAGTTTGGAGTAGGTTTGGACTGCCTTCATTCCAGATATTTGTTTCTGCTCAACTTCTCCTCTGCCGAAGCGATCGAATTCAGTGGGTTTCAATTTTTGTAAGTCAGCAATCTCAAACCACTGTTGACTAGCAATTTCTTCCAAAATATTAACATCTACATAGATTTCATCAATGCTGACAGGATGATTGATGTCTAATAACTGCAAGATGCCACACTGATTTTGAATGGTTTCCTTGCGTTGCGATCGCACCTGTTTAACTAGATTATCAATATTAAAAGGGGCAGTTTCTCCTGGTTCGAGAAATTCCGCCGGCGGATTATCTGTAATCTCGCGCCAATCTAAATCAAGTATTGCACAAATTTCCGTAAAAGTACAGCGATCAACAGGTCGTCCAGAGAAAAATCGCCAAATCGGTTGACGAGTCTTTAAGTTCACCTCCGCCGCCAAATTTTCCTGTGTCCAACCCTTTAAGGCAAATGCTCGTTTAGCCTTTTGAATTCCCGAAGGGGATGCCTGAAATGACCGTTTGACCATAAAAAAGATATAAAATTCATATTAAGGTTTAGAATAAGCTAAGTTTTATATTTTATAAAATCAAAAAGTTGCCGTTTCATCATAACACTTTTCCCCTCGGTAAAACAATACAAAATATTAATTTTTGTAACGACTTAAAATATACTCCCTGTGTGCGGAGTCAAGGAGAGTCAGCTCTCATCTATACTTAGGGTGTCAGGTGTCAGGTGTCAGGTGTCAGGTGTCAGGTGTCAGGTTAAAGAATCAAAAATCAAGGTTTTTAGATTATACAAAGTACAGAGAAATACCTTGTTAATTCAAAAAAATAAGGTTAAAAATGCTTGATTTTCCCGTAAAAATTGCTAAAACTGTGCAGTTTTTTTGTTGATGTAGTGTCTCTAAAGTTTTAATTTTAATAGCTTTCTGACTCCCATCAGCAACCCCTACTAATTAAGGGCAGGGCTGTTTCAAAGTAAGTTGGTAAAAATTTTGGGGTGTTGGGGTTTTAGGGGATTAGGGGATTAGGGGATTAGGGGATTAGGGGTTTTTTTACTTACAGATTTTAAATAATAATAAAAAATCTTAAAAGAATCAATTTATGATAGTAAATTATTAAAACTCATTACTCATTACTCGTTACTCATTACTCCCTCAAAACCCAAAAATTTGAAAATGAAACAGCCCTAGTGAACTAAGGTGTCACAGTGTCAGCTTGACGGTGGGAGAATGTCAAGATTGATATTCTTCATTAGACTCTCGTCTGTTGGTATGAGCATTGCGAGCTCCTACATTTGCACCTATCACCGATGCGGCTAATCCGAAAAGAGAAGCAAAGATAAAAGCCCAACCAGCTTTAGCCCCATTGTCAGCAACATCTCTAGCTTGTTGAGCAGTTAAAGTCGGCATCGAATTTTGTGTTTTGGATGGAGAATTAAGATTTTTTGGCGTTGCAGAGGAATCCCCAGCATTTCCAGTGCCATTAGGAATCGTCACCCCGCTTTGTTGTGCTTGGTTAGCGATATTGTCCGCATTAGCTGCAACTAAACCAAAAGTACCTGAAACCCCACTTGCTAATAGCCAAGAACTTATAGCAAGGGTTGTTGCCCAAAGAATCACACCGTTAAGCATCGCAGTCTTATTATTGACAGAACCATAGGCTCTTGCGGTTATCCAACCGCCTAAAAATAAAGAAATGAATAAACTAATAATTGTCCAGATGCCCACAGCTTGAGCCACGTCACCGGCATTTGAACGGGGTGCTTCTGAACCTGCAATGTTGCTAAATCCGATGGCAGCACCGATGGCACTCAGCAATAACTGGGTACTTATTGCCACAACTAATCCAGCAATGATTGCGCCCCAATGAACTCGATCGCTGAATTGTCTAACACTGGTAATTTGTCGCTCTGGGGAAGTTTCTAAAGGTCGATTAACATAAGCCATGATATTTACTCCTGTAATTTAAAATAATTTGATAGAACTTACGGGAGTGTAAGTTCTTAGAAAGTCTAGTGAGAAGCAACTGCTAGTCGCTGATCCTGAATTTTGCTTTTGGCAGTTGTGAAGTCTGTCGCTAGTTGTTTTTGTTGTTCGTCACCCAAACTGTTTTGAATAAGAGGGAACATATCTTTTTCTTCTTCTGACACATGGGCAGTTACTGCAACTGTTAAACGCTCTATAGCAGTTTTAAATGCCACTATATCTTCACAATTCATGGCTTTAATCTGTTCAAGCATTTGCTTCATTTGTGTTTGTTCGTCATATAGTTGCTGAACCTCCTCATAATAAGGACGCACAACAGGATAGACAACTTCCTCCTCCGCTTCGGAGTGAGCAGATAAGTCTTGGTAAACCTGTCCAAAATACTCTTGTAGTTTGAGGGGATCGTTAGTAGCTTTAATCTGACCTAACAGAGTATTTACTTTAGTGTGATCTAAACGAATTAGGTCACAGATATCCATTTCATTATCGTTATGATTCATGATGCCACCGGCAATACCACTTAGGGCGGATAGGGTATCCTGTACCCTTGACCATAGTCCGCTGTCGGAAGGCTTACCCGTTAGTTCTAAAGTGCTTAGAGATTCCATCATCCCTTTAAGTTGCTCTTCATGACCACGATTTTCAAAGTTAACGGCATTTAGAGGCGCGATCGCTACTGCAATATCCGCACCAACCACTTGTCCTGCCTTGTGAACGAGAACTCCTGATATGGCTTGGGTATGTTTAAGCAGTTCATGCTTTGCCACTTTTTCAAATAAAGAAATCTCTGAATCTTGCATCATGTTCTCGATCTCTTCGATTTCTTTCTGCATCGAGGGTTTCGGTTTAGCTTTAATGCCATACTGAACGATCACCGTGTTTATAATATCCAAGTTCTTTTGATCATCTTTGAGAAAGCCTTCTAAACGGTTAGAAATTTCTTGATCACCACAAGCTCGGATTAAAGATTGCTCGTTGGCAATCAGCAGATTCTGAGTCGCTTTCATGTCTGCTAGTTTGACGGCGATCGCTGTCCGTTTGTTATCTTCTAATGTTATGGACATTTGCCATTACTCCTTTATAGTTAAGAGATTGTGTTCTCTAGTGAAGATTCTCACACTGGCATGTTTGATTCCCTGAGTGATTTGATTAATTTGATTGATTACGAAACAAAGTGTAACAAAATAACCGTTCAAATCCCTATTATTTAACTGACGTTACGCAAAAATAGAATTAATCATAGGAAAAGGTGTCAGGTGTCGGGTGTCAGGTTTCAGGTTAAAGAATTGACAAGAAACTGATGTTTATTGATTTTCTTCTTTTTCTTCTTTTCCTTGTACAAGAGTCTATTGAGGAAAGTGGTGCATTGATTCTTAAACCAGCTACGGGCTACCTGAAACCTCCCTTAACTTAACATAGGTAGATTTTCATACTATATTTTTTTGAAGTGCAAAATGTAGGTTACTAGAAATCAAAGATTAAGGAATGATTTATTCCCACGAAAAAACCGACACAATATTAAGAATTGAAAACTACTAAAACAAATTATACAGTCTTATGACAAAAGAAACATGATTTCCACCATGCAGAGGTAATTCTAGGGGTAGTTGCAAGGCTAAATAAATTTGTAAATCGTGAGGATATTTATGTTGCTTCGGGTGAAAACTTGCCCCTCTGTTGGTTAGATGTCAATTATAAAAACCTATAAGATTCTTTTGGAGTTAAAAAAATGATTTTATTTCGACAAATTCGTAGATTTTTTACGATTATTAGTTCGCTCACACTACTTGTAGTTGTAAGTACTTTGGCTCTCGGCACTTCAAATAGTTGGGCGACAACTATATCGTCTAAGCAAGTTGTGGCACCATTACCGATGGCACAAACGGCTATTTTGTTTTCAAGTCCCAAATTTTTACTGGCATTGGTGGTAGGCGTTGTCATGGCGTTTGCTTTTCAATTGCTCTTTGCTAACTTTGCGATCGCAGTAGTGGCTGGTCCGGATAGTCCTTCTAAGGATAGCGACTCAGAGAGCTTAGGTGACACCGTTCGTGGCATTGAAACTAAAGTTGGATTCGGACTACTAATTAGTGTGAGTATTGCCCTATTTGTAGCCTCCTTTTTGGCGGTAAAACTGAGTCTAGTGGACACCCATCTACAGGGGGCAATTATTGGTATAACCATCTGGTCAGTTTTCTTTACCTTGTTGACTTGGTTGGGTTCTACAGCCCTCGGTTCTTTACTAGGATCGATTATTAGTACTGCCACCACAGGGGTTCAAAGTTTGTTAGGCACTGGTACGGCAATGTTAGGGGCAAACATGGCTAAAAACCAAGTGGTTTCTACCGCAGAAGAAATTACTGCTGTTGTTCGCCGGGAGTTAACCTCTGGTTTTGACCCTGATAGTATTCAGAAAACTCTGCAAAGTTCTTTAGACAAAGCACACTTGTCAGGGGTGAATCTTGAGCAATTAGGAGGTCAGTTTGAAAAATTATTCAAGGATGCAGATTTGGGTGCGATCGCCGATAGTGATTTGCTCAAAAACTTCAACCGAGATACTTTCGTTAAGTTAGTCAGTAACCGCACAGATCTCTCAAAAAAAGACATCAATGGCATTACCGATAAGCTTGAATCAGCTTGGAAAAAAGTTGTTGATTCCAACGGACACAGCGATCCCCAAGAATTGATTAAACAGTTGAAGTCTGCAGCTCCTGAAGATTTACAATCAGGTAAACTCAGTGAGCAGTTAAATAAACTGGTTAAAAAAGCCTCGGCACAGCTAACTCCCGGAGAGGATTTGACCAGTCGAGCGCTTCAGTTTGGCACGACAGCAGTCTTGAGTCGAGTTTTGCAAAATGTTGATGTTTCCGATGTAGATGTGGAGAAGATCGGTGGGCAACTGCGGACATTTGCAACTAACTTATTGCACACAACTGAGGAATCCAATGGTCACTCTAATGGTAAATCAAATGGTCATGGCAATGGTGAATCTGGTAAAGAACTAAAACCCTTTAGCGTCATTCAGGGAGATCTCGAAAACTATTTGCTGTTTTCCCCACGTTGGAAACTAAACAAGCAAACAGTTAAGCAAGAATTTCGTGATGTGATTTATGATGAACAAGCTGATCCGGGTATTATTCGTCAAGAGTTGGAATTGATTGATCGAAACTACTTTGTGAAGCAGTTAAGTCTGCGGGATGACTTTACCCCCAAAAGAAGCAAGGATTTAGCGGACTATTTAGAAGAAATTCGTAACGAGGTATTTAGCACCGTTCAAACGGCAGAAACGCAGGGTAATTTGCAAGATCTTTGCCGTCGAGTAGAAAACTATCTAGGCTCTACTGACAAAGCAGAATTAAACCCAGAGGCGATCGCTCAAGACTTTAAGACTTTACTTGAAGATACCGAAGCGGATTTAGACCATGTGGAAGAGCGTCTTGGGCAGTTCGATCGTAGCACCTTAGAGCAAATCCTAAACCAACGAGACGACATGAGCTCTGAAGAAGCCAATGAAATGGTGAATGAACTCGAAAGCACCCGGGATCAAGTCCTGTCAGAAGCGAAAGAATTGCAAGACCACATTCAAGCTCAAGCAGAAGAATTGCATCAGAAAGTCTCAGACTACCTACAAAATACCAACAAGGAAGAACTTAACCCTGAAAGTATCCAACATAACTTAAAAATACTGTTCTATGATCCATACCCCGGTCTGAAGGGTCTTCGAGTAAGGCTTTCTCAGTTTAATCGAGACACCCTGATGGAGATATTAAGCCAACGTCAGGATCTCAGTGAAAAGCAGATTAATCAGGTGCTAGATCAAGTAGAGTCGGCACGGATAAAAGTAGCGAACAAACTCGCTAGTAAACCTAAAGAACAGTACGATCAAACAACCCAGATTCTCTCTAAGTACTTCCGCAACACAAAACTCGAAGAACTCAATCCCGAAGGCATTCAACGAGATTTGTCAACCTTGCTTAGTGACCCAAAAGCAGGAGCATCAGCCCTGCAAGAACGATTGTCTCACGTTGATCGGGAAACACTGGTCAAACTATTGAGCCAGAGAGAGGATTTGACCGAAGAACAAGTCAATCAGGCGATCGATCAGACTCTATCTGCTATTCGCAACGTTATTAAAGCTCCTCGTCGTTTAGCAAACCGTGTCCAGAAACAGGCAGTTGACTTTAAAGCGAACCTGAAAGACTATCTGCAAAACACCAACAAAGAAGAATTGAATCCTGAAGGCATTAAGCATGATCTACAACTTCTGTTGCAAGATCCTCGTGCCGGACTGAGTAGTCTGGGCGATCGTGCCGCCGAGTTCGATCGTGAAACCTTTGTGGCATTGTTGGCTCAACGAGAAGATATGACAGAGGAAGAAGCCAATCACATTGCGGATCAGGTGGAATCTAACTTTAAGGCTGTCATTGAACAAATTCAGAAGGTACAACAAGCTATTCAGTCAACGATCAATAAAGGGTTTGACAATGTTCGTAACTATCTCAATGGTTTGGAACTCCCCGAACTCAACTATGAGAGCATCAAGCAAGACTTTGGTAAGTTGTTTGATGATCCCCAGATGGGTTTAGAAGCTCTGCGCGATCGTCTGAGTCAGTTTGATCGAGATACCCTAGTAGCGGTTTTAAGTTCCCGTGAAGACATCTCCGAAGCAGACGCTAACCGAGTCATTGACCAAGTTGAAGCCGCACGAGATGGCGTTTTACAGAAGGTTGAACGAGTTCAGCAGGAAACGCAAAAACGGCTTGAGTCTGTCAAACAGGAAGCACAAAAACAAGTGCGAGAAACTCGCAAAATGGCGGCAGGTGCTGCTTGGTGGGTATTTAGCTCTGCTTTATCCTCCCTAGTCGCCTCTGCGATCGCAGGTTATCTAGCGGTTACTCGGTTCGCCCTTTTATAAACCATTAACAGCCCAAGGAAATAAAAATGAATACAAACACTAACAGAAATAAACGTGCGATCGGTACATTCCCGACTCCCAGCGCTGCTGAACAGACTCTTCGTGAATTAAAAGACTCAGGTTTTGCCATGGATCAAGTGTCCGTGGTGGCTCAAGGCTCAGAGCAAAATGAAACCATTACAAGCGGAGCCGATGTCAGCGATCACGCCGACAATAAAGCCGACGATGGAGCAAAAGTAGGTGCTTTGTCGGGCGGTGCTTTAGGTACTCTGACAGGATTACTGGTTGGTCTGGGTGCCTTAGCTATTCCGGGTGTTGGTCCCATCATACTAGCTGGAGCAGTTTCAACAGTTTTAGCCACAACAGTTGCTGGAGGTGCGATCGGAGCCGCCGCTGGCGGTTTGGTAGGGGGACTGATTGGACTGGGCATTCCTGAAGAACAAGCCAAAATCTATAATGATCGGGTGTCTGCCGGTGAATATCTAGTGATGGTTGACGGAACAGATGCTGAAATTGCCAAGGCTGAAGCCATTTTAAACCATCACGATATTGAAGAATGGGGCGTATATGACGTTCCTGAAACGGAAGCGACTACTGCAAACCAAGAGGCGATTGCTACTCATTCGGTTGATATGCTCGATCGAGTAACCCCTGTGGCTGCTCTCCCTGTTGTTAATAACTCAGAGGCGAAGCAACGTGCTAATGCTACCCCTTCGGATGATGTACAAACAGTGAAATTGTACGAAGAACGTCTGGTTATGAATAAAGATCGTCAAAAAATCGGTGAGGTCAAGATTGGTAAGCACGTGGAACTAGAAACGGCTCATGTTTCGGTGCCACTAGAAAAAGAGCGTATTGTGATCGTAACGATTCCCCCAAGCGGTGAAACGGTTGATGCTTCTAATGTTGATGCGTTTCATAACAGTGGAACTGTTCGAGTGGAAGTTTACGAAGACACTCCAACCATTCACAAGGAAGCCTTCTTGCGTGAGGAGGTTACCATCCGAAAAGAAGTGATTCAAGAAACCGTTAAGGCAGAAGAAACCTTACGTCGGGAAGAACTCGATGTTGATACTCAAGGTAGCCCCGTTATTGATAACCACTCGAAGTTGACTGGAAACCCTCGCCGTTAAACCTCTAAATTAAACAAAAACTTACATTATAAGGGAGTTCAGTGCATGAGTGCTGAACTCCCTATTTTTATGGACATAATTTCTTTCGGATTAAGATCTGATGTTACGTAAAAATAAAATTAATCATCGGAAAGGGTGTCAGGTTAAAGAATTGACAAGAAACTGATGTTTATCGATTTTTTATTAGTTTGTAGTAAGGGTTAAAACCCTTCTTAAACCAAATATGGTTGAAGTCTATTGAGGAAAGCGGTGCAATACTGTTCGGATAAGCACCCCAGCCCCCAACTTTGGGGGAGTAAATTTCTGAAAGTCCTTTGACATTTGGAATCCATGTTTGAGATTTAAGAACCTGAAACCTCCCTTAACTTAACATTTGAATCAGTGCGTAACGTCAGTTAAGATTTGAAACTTACTTATACAAGATATACGTTTTCATAACATATCAAACACGATTTAAACCACCCAGATGTCATTCTGTAAAAAGTCACCAGACTAAATAGACTAGTACATTTTGGAGTAACAACAATGCAAGCTAACAAATCACCGATTAAAGAACCATCTGATGGTAACAAAGCTAAACCTTTGACACAGCCAATTTCACTAACTGACGCAGAAACCGTGAAATTGTACGAAGAACGCATGATTGTGGATAAAGACCGCACAAAAACAGGAGAGGTTGAGATTGGTAAGCATATTGAATTAAAAACCGCTCACGTTTCTATGCCCATTGAAAAAGAGCATATTGTGATTGAACGGACTCCTATGAGTGAGCAGACAGTTGCCACCGACAATGTTGATGCGTTTGATGACAATAAAACTATTCGGATGGAAGTTTACGAAGACACTCCTGACATTCACAAGGAAGCTTTCGTTCGTGAGGAGGTTACTATCCGAAAAGAAGTGATTAAAGAAACCATTAAAGCGGAAGAAACCCTACGTCGGGAAGAACTCGATGTTGATACCAAAGGTAATCCTATTATCGATAAGAGTTCTAATCAGACTGAAAACCTCCTCCGTTAGAACTTTACGACTGACTGCAATGTAACTCTTTATATTGCAATCAGCCAATTTTTCTATCAGCCAACAAATCACAAATTATTTTTGACTAGGTTCGAGATTAAAACTTTTTAGAATAAAGGCTATTAAGTAATAAGTGTTCAAATTTTAGCCAAGGAAAATAATTAAATAAAGGCAAATAATTCCTTCAAATTAATTTGGCATAAGTTTAAATCAATTCTTACTACTATCTCCTGTATCCTATCTCCTTACTCTTATCTAAGTTTATTCTCATCTTCACAACTTTAGGAGTTATAAAATCATGATGCGGAAATCTCAGCCGAATAAAACAGCAAAAACCAAATCCTTAGAGCAGTTTCAGGTTGATGCTGGTGAACAACTCACAACCAATCAAGGAGTAGTGGTAGATAACACAGACAATTCACTGAAAGCCGGAAATCGAGGTTCTTCACTCCAAGAAGATTTCCATTTTCAAGAAAAACTCTCGCACTTTGATCGAGAACGTATCCCCGAACGAGTAGTTCATGCACGGGGAGCAGGAGCGCATGGCTACTTTCAGGTTTACAAGCCCTTAACTGAATACAGCAAAGCTCAGTTTCTACAAGATTCGTCAATTCAAACTCCTGTTTTTGCAAGGTTCTCAACGGTAGCGGGTTCGAGGGGATCAGGGGATTCTGTGCGTGATGTGCGAGGTTTCGCCGTAAAGTTCTACACCCAAGAAGGTAACTACGACTTAGTGGGGAATAATATTCCTGTTTTCTTTATTCAGGATGCTATCAAGTTTCCCGACATTGTGCATTCGATAAAGCCCGAACCAGACAACGAAATCCCTCAAGCATCGACAGCCCATCCTAGTTTTTGGGACTTCATTTCCCTTGTACCCGAATCCACTCACATGATTATGTGGTTACTGAGCGATCGCACCTTACCTCGTAGTTTTAGTCGGATGCAGGGTTTTGGGGTTCATACTTATCGATTAGTTAACGCAGAAGGCAAATCCCGCTTTGTCAAATTTCACTGGAAACCCATTTTAGGAGTACATTCCCTTGTCTTTGACGAAGCCCAGAAATTAGCAGGAAAAGACCCTGATTTTCAACGCCGAGATCTCTGGGAGTCCATTGAAAAGGGCAATTATCCCGAATTTGAACTGGGGGTACAGATTATTGAAGAAGAAGATGAACACAAATTTGACTTTGATATTCTCGACTCCACCAAACTGATTCCTGAAGAGTTAGTTCCCGTAAGGGCGATCGGCAAAATGGTATTAAACCGCAACCCCGATAATTTCTTTGCTGAAACAGAGCAGGTTGCTTTTCAGCCCTCAAATGTCGTGCCAGGTATCGATTTTAGCGATGATCCTCTATTGCAAGGGCGCTTATTTTCCTATCACGACACCCAACTCCATCGCCTAGGCAGTTCCAACTTTGTCAATCTACCTATCAACCGTCCCGTTTGTCCTTTCCATAACAATCAACAGGACGGACGAATGCAGATGGGAGTCAAAACCAGTCGGGTAAATTATTATCCTAATGCCTTGGGAGGAGGACAGCCTGCGCCCTCGGAAACCGAAGGCTATGTCCATTATCCAGAAAGGGTTGAAGGTCACAAAATTCGGGAACGTAGCCCCGGTTTTGGCGAACATTTTAGCCAAGCAACCTTGTTTTGGAATAGCCTAAGCGCCTTTGAGCAAGAGCATTTAGTTGAGGCGGCTTATTTTGAACTGGGCAAAGTCGAAGATCAAGGGGTACGGGAAAGGATGGTTGATCGTCTGAACCACGTTGATCATGAACTGGCAAAACGGGTTGCCATCGGAATCGGCGTAACAGCTCCTACTCAGTCCATTATGCCCAATCATGGACAAAGTTCTCCAGCCCTCAGTCAAAACGCTTTAGCCGTCAAAACAGGTAAAGGGCGCAAGGTGGCGATCTTAGCCGCAAATGGCGTAGAAGCGGAACAAGTAACGGCTATTAAACAAGCATTGACAGAAGCAGGGGCGGAGGGGCTGATTGTATCGAAATTTCTCGGTTCGATCGAGAGCGCAACGGGGGAAATCCTGAAGGTTGATCAAACTTTTTTAACCAGTGCCTCGGTGATGTTTGATGCAGTTTATGTTCCTGATGGTACTCAAAGTATTGAAATCCTCAAAGCAAACGGAGATGCAATTTCCTTTATTAACGAAGCGTTTCTCCATTGTAAGGCGATCGCAGCTACGGGTGAGGGGGTAGAGTTGCTCAAAGAGTCGAATATTTCAAATATTACTTTTTCAGAAGATTCTTTACAGGATGATCAAGGGGTAATTAGTGCAAAAATGTCCTCTAGTTTGAGTG
Organism: Geminocystis sp.; assembly: GCF_041753295.1. Taxonomy (NCBI): domain Bacteria; kingdom Bacillati; phylum Cyanobacteriota; class Cyanophyceae; order Chroococcales; family Geminocystaceae; genus Geminocystis; species Geminocystis sp. The sequence goes on along the minus strand of NZ_JBGSUU010000085.1, from coordinate 98,864 downwards.
CTGTTGCCAAGTCGTTTGTGGAGGCGATCGCCGAGCATCGCTTCTGGAGTCGTAGAATTCAGCCAAAAGTTCCTGCTTAGGAGAATGCGATAAGTTAAGTTTTGTATCGTATTCAACGAATTCATTCAAATTTAATCAAGTCACTCACGAAATCAAACAACCCTCTGTCAGAGTAATAACAGAAGGACATTAGTTAACTGAATATTTTGAGTGAGTCTCAAAAATGTTCAACCACAGAATTATTGAGGAAAATAACTCATGATATTAACTGTCGATCTATTGGCACTGCTCAAAACAAGAATTTCTGAATTCGATCGACGACTGGCCTTGCGCCATGGCGATCGCTACGACAAAATCAAGCAGCAATTTGACGGGGCAAAAAAGTGGTATCAAACCACAAAATCTGAAGCCCAAAGCAGTAATACTATTCCACTAGACCAAAAGCAAGAGGAAACCTCTGATCAATTTGCTAAAGCTGGAGCTACTACTGCTCGTCAAGAAGAAGTTATCAAGCAGAAATTAAAAAAACTGTTGGACAACCGAACCAAGGGTTAAATAAGCGATCAACGCAGTTTAAACACTTATTGATAAAACAAGCACACTTCGGCTTTATTCAGTACAATTCTTGCCTGTGACCCGATCTTTACGAGAAGTTATTTAACTGTACAACAGCTTATCAATTTCCCTCTTTATTCATTTCTTAACACTCGGATTAAAAACCATGAAATTCCTATATATAGTTCTCGGCATCCTGATTCCCCCTGTCGGTGTTTTCCTAAAATTTGGGATCGGTTCAACTCTATTTATCAATATTGCACTAACCTTACTGGGTTGGATTCCAGGCAGTATTCATGCAGTTTGGGCTATTGTGAAACAAGATCAAGAGCTTAACAAGACTGTTTAGAAATAAGCTGTTAATCATCTAAATTGCATCACAGACAAGGGGCTTAAGCCCTTTGTTACAGAGCTTTTAGAAAAATCACCATGTAACCTATACATCATACAGCTTAAAACCAGCATTTCTCAAACAAAACTAATTTCTTTCAAGTCGTTTATTGGATTAAAAACATGAATAATATCATTGGATATTTCTTTACTACTTTAGCAACAGCCTTAGGTTTACTAATCATCGATTTACTTGTGCCAGGAGTAAACATTGCCAATTTTCCGAGCGCATTAGTTGCCGGGGTTGTCATTGGATTGGTGAATTCTACCATTCGACCAGTGCTTTCTATATTATCACTACCGATTAATTTTTTAACCCTAGGGCTATTTTCCCTAGTAGTCAACGGTTTTTGCTTTTGGTTAGCGTCTTTATTAGTCCCCGGTTTTGCTGTAAATGGCTTATTAGCATTCATCTTGGGACCAATTATTCTGTCATTTGCCAGTACTTTCTTAAATAATTATTTTGCTGAAAAAAATATTGATCAATCTCCTTCTTTAACCAGCAATAAATAACGTCCTTATAGTTTTGTCGGGGAGAAGTCAATAGGGGAGGCGATCGCCGAGTCTCGCTTTTGGAGTTGTAGTGATATAATTTCAACAACAAAACCTTAATCTCCTCGCCGACTTGTCATCCCCACAGTAACTCTATCGGCTATCGAGTCAGGGTTCTCAGAGGGATTCTAAGCTTAGAAGGCATAAATCACACCTAAGTTTTATCTTTTCTGACTTAAATTATATACCAAATCAATGCGTCTTAGCTTATTCCAGCGACTAAAACGAGTATGAAGCCGAAGAAGCTAATAATTTAACTCTATTTCAATTAATCGCAACGGATCATTGACGGGTTTTAAACAAACGAATATGATAAAAAGGTTATGCTTATTGATATTGGACTTATTCAATAAAATTCTCAGTAAATCTTTTTATTAAAATTATGACCGCAACTTTACAAGCACCTTCTAAAAATCGTCGTGTAGTATTTCCTTTCACTGCTATTGTCGGACAGGAACAAATGAAACTGGCTTTATTACTTAATGTCATTGATCCTAAAGTTGGCGGAGTAATGATTATGGGCGATCGAGGTACAGGAAAATCTACTACTATTAGAGCCTTAGCTGACTTATTACCAGAAATTGATGTAATATTAGGTGATCCTTTCAATTCGTCTCCTACGGATGTAGAAATGATGGCTGATGATGTGAGACAAAAAATTGAACGTCAAGAACATTTAGAAATAACTCAGAAAAAAGTACCAATGGTTGATCTGCCTTTAGGTGCGACGGAAGATCGTGTCTGTGGTACAATTGATATTGAAAAAGCGTTATCAGAAGGAGTAAAAGCCTTTGAACCGGGATTACTCGCTAAGGCTAATCGTGGAATTCTCTACGTTGATGAGGTAAACTTACTCGATGATCACTTAGTGGATGTTTTACTGGACTCTGCGGCTAGTGGCTGGAATACAGTAGAAAGAGAAGGCATTTCTATTCGTCATCCAGCCCGTTTTGTGTTGGTGGGTTCGGGAAATCCTGAAGAAGGAGAATTACGTCCTCAATTATTAGATCGTTTTGGGATGCACGCTGAAATTCGTACGGTAAAAGAGCCTAATTTACGGGTGCAAATTGTTGAGCAAAGGGGAGATTTTGATCGTGATCCTCAAAGTTTCTTGACAGAATATGAACCCCAACAAAGAGAATTACAGGAAAAATTAGTTAAAGCTCAAGAATTATTACCAAAAGTAACTATTGATTATGATATTCGAGTAAAAGTATCAGAAATATGCTCAGAATTAGATATTGACGGTTTAAGAGGTGATATTGTAACTAATAGAGCGGCAAAAGCATTAGCTGCCTTTGAATCTCGTACAGAAGTAACAGTGGATGATATTCGTCGAGTAATGCCATTATGTCTTCGTCACCGCTTAAGAAAAGATCCTTTAGAATCCATTGATTCAGGCTATAAAGTAGAAAAATGTATTGCTCGTGTTTTTGGTTTAGAAGTTAATTAATAGGAGATAGGGAGATAGGGAGTTAGGAGATAGGAAGAATGTTGAATTATAATCTATAAACTCGTTTTTAAAACCTGAAACCCGAAACCTGCAACCTGAAACCTGCAACCTGAAACCTGCAACCTGAAACCTGAAACCTGAAACCTGAAACCTGAAACCTGAAACCTGAAACCTGAAACCTGTTATTTTTAATAATCACTATCGGCGACACAAATTCCTTTACATTTAACGCCGTTAGTTGCTGTACGTTTACAATGTTCACAAAGTATGGTTTCGTTTTTAATTTCTTCCGAAGGTTCATTTTTGATGGTAAGTGCAGAATAACTTTTTTGAGTATTGGGTATAGAAGTCATAATCTATAGATGTTTAGTTTTGATAATTAATCTGGATTTGGTCAGTAATATTAATTTTAAAATATAATCAGTTTTGTTTAAATAATCATCATCGTCGTACTTTTGATGAAGATAACGGATTAAGTGAATTAATATAAGTTAAAATAAAAGTTAACATTTGTAACAAAAATTAAAAACTCTTATTAAAATATTTTTTATCACTTACTATGATTCAAAACCATCTCAACAAAAAAGTTTTGACTGTTTTTCTTCTAGGTTTAATTAGTATTACCACTTGGCTATTTACTCCTTATAATGGTGCTTATGCCGTGAATAATCCTGAATTGTTACCTGCTGAAGTTACTCCCGTGGTTGATTTAGCGAATTATTTACCCACACTACAAGAACAATCTTTAATTCGAGAGATAGAACAATTTGAACAAGAAACAGATTGGAAGTTAAGGGTTTTAACTCAATATGATCAATCTCCGGGGAGAGCGGTTATTAATTTTTGGGGTTTAGATGATAAAAGTATTCTTTTAGTTGCCGATGGTAGAGGCGGAAATTTATTGGCTTTCAGTGTTGGTGATGATATTTATCCCCTTCTTCCTCGTACTTTTTGGATTGAATTACAAACTAGATTCGGAAATATGTATTATGTCCGTGAGCATGGAGAAAATAATGCTATCGTAGAGGCTTTAAGTAGTGTTAAAGGATGTTTGGCTAGTGGTGGCTGCTCTGTAGTACCCGGATTACCTCAAGAGCAATGGATTTTAACTTTAGTTACTTCTATTGTTGGTGGTATTATTTTTGGATTAGCAGGACATCCTCGTAAACCAGGGCAGATTTTTGCATGGCAATGGGTTTTAATTATTTCTCCTTTATGGGGAATTTTGTTTTTTGCTTTTGGCATGGGGCCTGTGGTTACTCGTACTTCTGAATGGTTGCCTTTATTTCGTAATGTCATGGGTTTTGTCTTAGGTGCATTAGTGGCTTATTTTTCCCCATTACTTAATCAACAAACTCCTTCGGAAACGTAATTATCAATTAATTTATGGAATGGAATTTATTAACGGCTCAAAATTTGGCTATTATCGATCAAGAAGTTAATCAAGGCAATTTTTCTCCGGCACAGTATGAGATTATTCGCAGAGTTATTTATGCTAGTGGTGATTTTGAATATCATTCTTTAGTCAGTTTTGAGAATAATCCCCTTTTATCAGGAGCGGCAGCTTTAGAGGCTAGAGTGCCTATTTTTGTGGATGTTTCTATGATTCAAGGAGGAATTTTACCGTTATTACAACAAACTTTTCTTAATCCTGTTTATTGTTTAGAAGAAATTTCTGCCCCTGTATCTTTGCGACAAAAAAATTCTTGGATTTTACAAACTTTAGCTAATCGTTATGATTGTGCTATTTATATCATTGGTCAAAACCAAGGTATGTTGTTATCTTTATTAGATTTAATTCAAACACAACAAGTTAAACCTAGTCTGATTATTGCTACTTCTTCTGGTTTTATTCATAAAGAAATGATTAATCATAAGCTCAAATATTCTCATATTTCTCACATTAGAATTGATAGTTGTAAAGGGGGAGTTAATTTAGCCATCGCTATTTTTGATGGTTTAATTGATTTAGCTTGGAGGGCAAAAGAATTAGGAATTAGGGATAAATAAGTTAAAATTTGGTCGTTATTAAGGAGTATAAATTTAATGGAAGAATTATTAACTTTACGTCAATACATAGAGGAAAAAAAATATGATCAAGCACTTGAATTAGTAGCAGAATTAGAAGAAATGTCGAAAGAAGATAAACTTAATAAAATTTTTAGTTATGGGGTTATTTTACTATTACATTTAATTAAACAAGAAGCAGAAAAAAGAACTACTCGCTCTTGGGATTTTTCTATTTATAATTCTATTAAAGAAATAAAAAAAATTAATAAAAGACGTAAATCAGGAGGTTATTATGCCACTGAAGAAGAATTAAAAGAAATCATGATAGATGCCTTTGATACAGCTATTAGAAAAGCATCTTTAGAAGTTTTTGAGGGTAAATTTAGTCCAGAAGAATTAATTATACAAATCGATTCTAATTTGATTCAATCATCGGCTTTAAAATTGATTTTATCTTAGAAACTGTTGGAAAAGTTCAAGGAGATTTGGGTTATATTTTATTACACATTTCCCATAATTAGTTAGGAGAGTAGAAGCCCTGTAGGGGTTGAGTATTATTCAACCTTTAGGAGCTGATCAAAAATTTTTTTGAAAAATATTAATACATTCGGTAATCTCTCAAATAGAAATGGAAAGCAAAGCCTAGTTATTGGGGTGCAATCCAAAGTAAAGTTTGTCCGTATTCTACGGGTTCGCCATTTTTGACGGTGATCTCCATTACTTCTCCTGATACTTCTGCTTCAATTTCGTTCATTAGTTTCATGGCTTCAATAATACAGACAATTTGCCCTGTAGAAATGCGATCGCCAACTGCCACAAAAGGAGCTTCACCCGGAGCAGAAGCACTATAAAATGTACCTACCATAGGAGAAGTAATTTCTACCCAATTATCAGTTTTTTTGACGGGAGTAGATTTTTCGGGGGGGATGTTGGATTTTGTTTCTATGGGTTTAACCACTTCTGGGGTATCTATGGCCACTGGTAAGGGCGTAGATATGGTATAGGTGGTATTAGTGGTGTGAGGGCTGGTTTTTTGGAGTGTTAATTCAAAATCTCCCTCTTTAATCGCTAATTCAGTAATGTCTGTTTTGGCGATGGCTTCAATAAAATCTCGTAGTTGGTTAAAATCTATTGGCACTGCTTAAATAATATATCAATAAATTAATGAGAGTGTGATGGTAATTAAAAATTAATCATCAACAATTAATAGTTACATTTTGATGAGAAAAATACTTAAGAATAAATTTAATATTTTAGGATTAATTATAAATACAGGAATAAGCCTGATCAATTAATGATAGTTAATAAAAGTTATTCTCTACCTAAATAACTGCCGTTTCGGGTGTCAACTTTAATTTTTTCACCGATAGTGACAAATAAAGGTACCATAATTTGTGCTCCTGTTTCTACTATGGCTGGTTTTGTGCCTCCTGTGGCTGTATCACCTTTAACGCCCGGATCTGTTTCAATAATCTTTAAAGTTACTGATGTAGGTAATTCAATATCTAGGACAGTGGTATTCCAAAATAGAACATTAACTTCCATTTCTTCTTTTAAGAACTTAGCGCGATCGCCAACTTGAGCCTCACTTAAACGGACTTCTTCAAAGGTTTCCATATCCATAAAGACAAATTGATCACCTTCTTTATAAGTGTGTTGCATGGTGATTTTTTCAAGGTTAGCTTGAGGTACAGTTTCCCCAGCGCGGAAGGTTTTTTCCATGACGTTGCCAGATTGGGCATTTTTTAGTTTCGTGCGCACAAAAGCCGAGCCTTTCCCGGGTTTAACGTGTAAAAATTCCACTACTCGCCAAACACTACCATCTAATTCAATACTAACACCGGGGCGAAAATCATTACTTGAAATCATATAAATTGATACTCTTAAATTTTTTGACTAACTCAGATAGAAACTGCAATAAAATACCAAAACCATATTCTCTTAAAATGGCACTCATGACAAGTGGCAATGGACAATTATAATTGATAATTAATAACTAATATTCAAGGATTTAGAGATTTATGAAAATTCGTCGTCAACAACCTTCTCCTGATGTAGCGGTAGAAAGTCTGCGTTATCAAGTTATTTTACCTGATAGTGAACCACGAAATATTTTAGAAAAAATTGTCTGGTATAAAGAAAAAGAAGTAGAAAAAATGCGAGATCGTTTTTCTTTGTTAGAATTACGAAAACAAGTATTAGAATTATCATTTTCTCCCCTAGATTTTCTGTCAGCTTTAGTTAATAGTCAGAAAAAACCTGCTTTGATTGCAGAAGTAAAAAAAGCATCTCCGAGCAAAGGTATTATTAAGGAAAATTTTGATCCTGTTACTATTGCTAAATCCTATGAAAAAGGTGGTGCGAATTGTTTATCAGTATTGACAGATGAAAAATTTTTTCAAGGTAGTTTTGACTATTTAAAAAAAGTAAGAGAAGCCGTTAAAATACCTTTATTATGTAAGGAATTTATTATTTATCCCTATCAAATTTATTTAGCAAGACTTAATGGTGCGGATGCCGTTTTGTTAATTGCTGCTATATTAAAAGATAGTGATTTAAAGTATTTTTTAAAGATTATTGATAATTTAAAAATGACGGCTTTAATTGAAGTTCATACTTTAGAAGAATTGGATAGAGTTTTGAGTATTGATGGGGTGAAATTAATCGGCATTAATAATCGTAATTTAGAAAATTTTGAGGTTAGTTTAGATACCACAAAAAATATTTTAGCTGCCAGACAAGAAACTATTTTAAATAGGAAAATTACTATAGTTAGTGAATCTGGATTATATACTAAAAATGATTTAGATTTTGTTAGTAATGCTGGTGCAAATGCTGTTTTAATTGGTGAATCTTTGATAAAACAAGATGATTTAGAATTGTCTATCAATAATCTTTATAGTAATTAAAATAAATATTATCTGGGCATTTTGCCTTTCATTTATTAATTTAATTTATGGAAATAAGTGTTGTTATTCCTGTTATTAATGAAGAAAAAAATCTCATAAAAATACTATCTAGTTTTGAAAAAAATTTAGAAATAGAATTTATTTTTGTCGATGGTGGTAGCAAAGATAACACTGTTAATTTAATCAAAAAAGCAGGTTTTAAAGTTATTTTATCTCCTATTTTACGCCGTAGTTATCAAATGAATTTAGGTGCAAAACAGGCAAAAGGAAGGGTTTTATTATTTCTTCATGGTGATACTATTTTACCTTTTAATTACAAAAAAATTATACTTAATACTCTTCAAAAAAAACAATTTATTGCTGGGGCATTTAGATTAAAAATTGACAATATAAAACCTCTTTTTCGTCTTCTTGAAACTTTAGTTAATTGGCGATCGCAATATTTATCATTACCTTATGGAGATCAAGGAATATTCATAAAAAGAGAAGTATTTGAGAGTATAAAAGGTTTTTCTGACATAGAAATAATGGAAGATTTTGAGTTAATTAAAAAAGTAAAAAAAATTGGTAAAATATATATCACTAAAGAGGCTGTAATCACATCATCAAGACGATGGGATAAATTAGGAATATTAAAAACAACGATAATTAATCAAATCATAATTATGGGTTATTATCTAAAAGTAAATCCTGAAAAATTAGCGATATTTTATCGTCAAAGAAAGAATAAATAAATTAGAAAAAATATCCTGAATTAACAGTAGTTTGGTTAGTTTTACTATCATAATTTAAAATATATTCTCTGGCGATAGCTTGTTTTTGTCGCAAAAATTCAACTTCAGATTCGCCAATTTCAGTATCTGTAGAAAGTAAAATCACCTGATGAGAAGCCGTAGGAAAATAACGCTCAATGAGATTTTGACGGTGAGAAGAATCGAGTCTGCCAAGAGGAGTATCAATGGCGATGGGTAAATTTTTTCCTGAAACTCTGGCTAATCCCCATAATAAAGCAATGGCTAATAATTGTTTTTCTCCTGCGGACAAGCGATTTTTGGGAATCATTAAACCTTGATGATCATATATATTAAGGGCAAAATTATCTGTATCAATGGTTACTTTCGCCACAAAATTAGATTTATGCAATAAATAACGAAAACAATTGGTTACTTCTGATTCTAATTTATTGAGTTTTCTTAAAGTTAATTTTTCTTTAAATAACTTCAAAGTATCTTTAACTTTTGGCATCATTTCCGTAATATGTTTTAATTGTAAATTTTTAAGATTATTTTCACCATAATTACTTAATTTTTGTCTAACAGTAGTTATTTTTTTATCAATAGCATTAATAGTTTGTTTAATGGTTTCACATTTAGTTTTTATCTTAATTAAACTTTCTTCTTCTTGATAATAATGTTTTTCTAAAGTTTTATAGGCTTCGGGGGAATTTGCTTTTGTAATTTGATATTCAATGTTGATTAATTCATCTTCTAATTGAGAAATTTTGATTAAATTTTCTGTAGCTTTTTTTTGTTGAAAAGGAAGTAAATTATTGATAATATTATCAAGTTTAGGTAACGTTGTATCGTCAGCATCTAAATAAATATCTTGAGAATTTAATTGTTGTATTAATAGTAAATTTTCCTCTTGTAAAAAGTCTTTAACTTGAGTATATTTATCAGAATTAATATTTAAAGTTTCTAAAAATAATAATAGTTTATGATCTTTTTCGTGCCATAAATCTTGAGCATTTTTTAGCTGTAATAATTTTGATTCTTTCTTAAGTTGTTGTGTTAAATTACCTAACATATCAGTAATTAAACCTAAAGGAAGAGTTTGACTAGCTAAATATTTTAATTCAGTGTAAATACTATCAATATTATTAGTTAAAGATTTTTGTTTAACTTGTAATTGTTGCTTTTCCGTGGCGATTTTACCTCCTTCATCTCTAAGATTATTTGAGGCTTGGCGATGACTTTTGGTAACTATTTTGAGACTATTTTCTGCTATAGTTAACTCTTGTAATAAATCTTTTTTTTGTTCTTGTAATAAGGCTAATTCTTCTTGAAAATTAACCAAATTTTTATCTTCAATATCTTGTTGAAACTCTTTATTTTTTTTAACAACTAATATATCTAAATCTGTAGTTAATTTATCGGCTAATTCTAAGCCTAATAAAGATTTTATGGCATCTTGTAAAGCTGGAGTAGGGATATTTTTTTCAGCTAATTCTTTAACTTGCTCACCATCAAATAAAAATAAATTAGAAATACCTAAAGGCAAAAAATTTTCTACATATTCTTCCCAATTTTCGGTTAAATTTAGATCAGGAAATTCTCCTTCAAGAATAACTAAATTATCTTTACCATCTTTAACATTTTTTTCCCAATATCTGACAATCTTTAATTCTATCCATTGATCATTAACAATATGTTCAAAGGTTAACTCAATTTGAGTTTTTTCTCCTAAAGAAATTTGATGATTAATACATTGAATTAAAAAGTCATTATAGCTCAAATTTTCTCGATTAGAACAATCAGATCTTTTGCCATAGAGTGCTAACCTAATACTATCCATTAAAGTGGTTTTACCACCGCCATTCATTCCTCCAAATAAAATAATTGGTGCATTATTTGTTTCTTTTTCTGGAGTTAAATTAATAATTTGTTTACCTTTGTAAGGGCCAAAATTTTCTAATACTAATTCTTTAAAAATCATTATTTATATAATATTATTTAAAATCTGTCGCCTCTGGTGTCAAAATGAAATCTACCGATACCTAAATATAAACTTTGAGGATTATTTCCTTGGGGATAAACAGTGACTCCAAATTGATAAATTCCACCATAAAGAGGATTTCTGCCTTGAATAGCTAATTTTACTTTTTCTGTGGGTTTCACTGGTGATAATAAGTCAATAATAATCTCATTAGTATTTCCATTAACATTTAAACGGGTATTAATGTCAAGAGATTTTGCTGGTGAATTAATAATATAAGCCTTAGTTTTCTCAGGGAAAAAAGTGATAATTTCTGTATTAATTTGTTGATTAATAACTATTTTTTGTAAATTATTTCCTGCATTTTCTGGGATTTCAATTTCAAATATATATGTAGAGATTACATTAGGTAAAGTAAAAGTTGAAACAGCGCGTGTTAAACGAGGAGAAGAAAGAAAAAAATTGATTTGTTTAGGGGAAACTTCTGCTAATACTGAAGCTGAATAAGTAGATAAGAGAAAAGAAGAAAAAAGTAAATTACTTATCAAGTTATGATTAAACATTTTTTCGATGATTATACTCTTATTTATATCTAAAAAATTTGGACTTCAGTTATTAACAAAATTTTGTTTTTTTATTGTTAATTGTCAATTGTTAATTGTTAATTAGGGTTTGCAAATGGGAGTCAAAAGCGATAAGATTGAGAGCTTGATTTGTAAGTATTTCTCCTATTTCCTCTCTTCTAAAAAATTAACCCCTAATGATTACCTTACCATTTAAGTAAGTTAAAACGTTCCATATCAATGGTATCACGGTTACGATAAATAGCTAGAATGATAGCTAATCCTACGGCAGCTTCGGCGGCGGCGATAGTAATAACAAAGATAGCAAATATTTGTCCTTTAATTTCACCCGGATCTAAATAATTAGAAAAACCGATTAAATTAAGGTTAACAGCATTGAGTAATAATTCAATAGACATTAAAACTCTTACGGCATTACGACTGGTAACTAAACCATAAATACCGATACAAAATAAAGCGGCTGCTAAGAGTAAAAAATATTGTAATTGTAATTGTAATTCCATAATTTTAAGTTGTTTTTGCCCTGAAATATTTTCTAAAAATTCTCATATGTAAGAGATTGTTAATTGTTAATTGTTAATTGTTAATTATTAATTATTAATTATTAATTATTATCATTATTAGCAGAAATTAAATCTCTAGGTTTCTCTGGTAAAGTCAAAGAAGTTGTATAAATTTCTCTGTTTTGTTTTGCTTCAGGAATTAAGTCTCTACGCGCCAAAATAATTGCGCCTACCATTGCCATTAATAACAATACGGAGACTATTTCAAAAGGTAAAAGATAATCACTGAAGAAATGTTTGCCGATAGCTACGATAGTATTTTCGATTACCGCAGGAGAAATTGTCGATAACTGCCAAGGAGTAACTAAAATCATCGTGCCTAATAAAGCGAATAAACCAAAACAAACTAAACCAGTAGAGATTTGACGAAGTAATCTACCTTTTAGGGGTTGATATTCTTCTGTTTTATTCACCAACATAATGGCAAACAAAATTAGTACATTTACTGCGCCAACATAGACTAAAATTTGAGCGGCTGCCACAAAATCAGCATTAAGTAAAAGATATAATCCTGAAATACTCATAAAAACCGCCCCTAAAAGGAAAGCGGAATAAACGATATTATTGAGTAAAACTACGCCTAAAGCTGTCGTAATCATCATAATGGCAAGGATGACGAAAGCTACATATTGAACACCTTGAGATATTTCCACGATTTTAAGATAACCTAATGTTGCTAAACAATTATTTATTTTTTGAATAACTATTAACTGTCAATTGTCAACTATTAACTATTAACTATGTCTTGAGGATTTTTCCCCGCACCTTGACTACCTTGAGGTAAATCATGGGGCTCAATAACACCTTTAGGTAAGTATCCTAACTCTCTCAGAGGTGTTACCATGGAATCTTGCGTTACTTTTGTAGGTAGTCTTCCTAAAGCGACATTATCATAATTTAATTCATGACGATCATAAGCAGCTAATTCATATTCTTCTGTCATGGATAAACAATTTGTCGGGCAATATTCTACACAATTACCACAAAAAATACACACTCCAAAATCAATACTATAATGTTTTAATTCTTTCTTTTTAACGGATTTATTAAACGTCCAATCTACTACAGGAAGATTTATCGGACAAACCCTTACACAAACCTCACAGGCGATACATTTATCAAACTCAAAATGAATTCTACCTCTAAATCGCTCGGAAGGGATGAGTTTTTCATAAGGATATTGTACCGTTACAGGACGACGTTTCATATGATCAAAAGTAACAGCAAATCCTTGCCCAATATATTTCGCCGCTTCTACGGTTTCTTTGGCATAATCGGTTACTTGTTTGAGAAATTTAAACATAATCTGTTGCTATCAGTGCTTTATGCAATTCATTTTACCTTATGGTATCTTGTTTATTCTAAAGAAATGTAATTAGGGATTGTGTCATGGTTTTTTTTGTGAAATGGGAAGGTAGAAGATAGGAGTTAGAAGATAGGAAAAATACTTATAAATCAAGGGTTTTTTTGTTTTAGAGTAAATAGTGAGAAAAACGTTAAGAATATTGAATTTTCCTCTCAGTTTCCATAGTTATAAACTTTTTTGAGCTAATCTATAAACAAGGAAATCATTAATTTTGTATTGTATCATAGAGGATTTTTATGTCTGACTTAAATCGTGGCATCATGAAGTTTGACGGTGCAGACAAGCCTATTATTGTGGCTATCTCAGCTGTTATTATTCTTGGCAGTATTGCAGGGTTAATTATTTGGGCGCTTAAATCTGCTTATGTTGTTTCTTAAATTTAATAATTATTTATTACTTTATTGTTTGATTTAGAAGTTTTTAATAATTAACAATTAACAATCTATAGCAATGGTATTTGATGGGAATAAAATAATCAGTTAATTTCCTCAATGGGGGTTAAGAATGCAAAAATTCTCATAAATCATTGATAAAAATTATAGATATATTTAGTAAAATTATTACTAAGTTTTTAAGGTAAATCATCTTTGAAAAGATTATTAATAAATAACAATGTCAACTTTTATACCTAGTCAAATAGTATGTTTAGATAATCAAGATAAATCTCTTTACTGTGAAGTTATCGATGTTATTTCTTCCCGTCAAATGTGTTGGGTTAGGCCTGTTATTTTAGTTAATTTAGATGATAATAGTAATAACTATTTCCATGATAAAAATAATATCTATGATTTGCGTTTTACTTCTGATTTATTATGGAAACTAAATGCTTTTCGGATAGTATTAGATACCGAATATATCCAATTTTTTGCTAGTTTACAAGAATTTGAATTTGACGAAGAAAAACTACTCCTCGCTAAACAAAAATTAAAGTTATTTATTCAAGAAATTTGTTTTCAAAATAAAATTGGTTTATAAATTAACCTAAAATTAAAGATAAAAGCTAAAATATTATTATGGTAGTTTTAGAAAATTTTTGATGCTGAAAATTCAAAGATATATTGATTAAAATTATCCATAAATAAGTTATTAATAATCTGGTTATATTTTATGGCAACACAAAGAGAATATCAAGAATGGCAAAAACGCAAAAATCAAGGTAAAAAACGTTACAAAAAAAATAATAATAAAAATCTAACTTTTGTCTTCTGGTTTGGGATTTCTATTTTATCCATCTTGTTTGCTATAAAAAATCAACCTCAGTTAGTTAATAAAGTTTCTCAAACTCCCCAATTAATACCGATATTAAGTTTTTTAAATTCTCTTAATTTAGAGGTTAATTCCCTTAAAAATTTAACTCAAGAATTTGTCACAGAAACTGATGAATCTGTTGTTGTTATAACGAATCAGAAAAATTTTAGAGATACAACTTTTCAGAGGATTGATAACTTAGCTATAAATGTCAAATATTCTGGTAACTCTGTTAAAGAATTAGCTAATATTTTAAGTCAATATGCTACTACCGATGAAGAAAAAGCAAGAATAATTTACACTTGGATAACTCATAATATTAGTTACGATGTTGTCGCTTTAGCTAACTTATTTGATAAAAATATTTATCCTGATGTTACTACTAAAAATGTTTTAACTACTAGATCGACAATTTGTTCTGGTTATGCTAATTTATATCAACAATTAGCTGAATATATGGGATTAAAATCAGTTATTGTTTTGGGTTATAGTAAAGGAACAAATTATGTTGTTGGGAAAGACAATCAAGTTAATCATAGTTGGAATGGTGTTAAAATTGATGGAAATTGGTATTTAATTGATACAACTTGGGGTGCTGGTATTGTTGATAATAATCAATTTATTGCTGAATTTAATCCTTTTTATTTCGCTACAAAACCTGAACATTTTATTTATAGTCACTTCCCTGAAAATCCTCAATGGCAATTATTAACAACTCCTTTTTCCCGTGCTCAATTTGATACTTTCCCCGATATTTCCACTGCTTTATTTGATAATAATATACAATTAATTAGTCATCAAAATTTACATATTGATACTGATAATAATCTTAATGTTACTTTAAAAGCTCCTAAAAATATAGTTGCGATCGCAAACTTAAAAACTGGAGAAAATGAATTAATAGAAAACTATACATTTGTACAAAAACAAGGAGAAAATATTAATGTTAATGCTTCATTTCCCGAAAAAGGGGATTATAAATTAGAAATATTTGCTAAACCTAAAGATGACAGTAATAACTATCCTTTAATAGTAAGTTATGAAGTTTCAGCAGAAGGAAAAGGAAATAAATTTCCCGTGACTTTTAAACATTTTTCTGAGCATAATGGTTATTTAGAATCACCGTTAAGTGCGACTTTAAATGAGAATCAAAATATTTACTTTAAAATGCGTATTAAATCAGCGCAAGAGGTAAAAGTAGTCAATCAATCCACTAACCAATGGCATGATTTAAGTAAATATGGTGATGTATTTGCTGGAAATATTAATATAGGTTCAGGTAAAATAATGGTATTTGCTAAATTCCCCGAAGATTCTCGTTATTGGGCATTATTAGAATACAATTAAAGTATTAAGTTACTTAATGTAAGTAAAACCCAACATATTAATAATGGGGCAAGGTGTTTGAATTTGTAACTGAGATTTGTTATCGTTATCTTCAAAAAAATTCCATCGCCAAGGTGCTTTTTTAGCGGAAGACATCCAAAGTAACCTTTTTGCCCTCGTCATAGCTACATATAATAAACGGTATTCTTCAGCTTGTTTAAGTTGATGACTTTTCTTTGATGCTTCAGATATATTTGTTATCGGAGGGTGATTGTCGGGAAAATGTTTATGATGTGTAATAGAACGCAGTATCATTCGAGTAACATCGGGTAAATTAAAATCACCTAAAAATTTCGCACCTTGAGATACATAAGGCTTAGGGCTACCCGGAATAACATCTTCCTGTAAAAATGGTAAAAAGACATAATCCCACTCTAATCCTTTTGCTTTGTGCATTGTCATAATGGTAACTTGCCCATTTTTTGTATAAATGTCTTGATTATCGATTTCTACCTCTTCAAATTTTTCTGAATTAATAATTTCTTGTAAGGTTGAAATCATGGTTTTTAATGAGCTATTTTCGGTAATTTGGCGATGAATTTTATCTCCTAATTTTTGTGTGGTGGCTAATTTTGAATCTTTATATTCAAGGATAAAAGAAATAAAAGAAATTAATCGATAGTGGGGTAATTCTAACCGAGAATTAAGTAATTTTAAACAAATATTTTGAGCTTTTTTACTATGATTAGATAATGGCTTATCTAGGGGAGAAGGATATAAAAATTTTTCAGGATAAATACTTAAAGCGTTAAAATCTTGAGATTGAATTAAGTTATTCTTTTGCAGAGTTTCTAAAGCATTTTTGAGGTATTGAGGAGAATGAGGGCAATAAATAAACTGTAAAATAGATAATATTTGTTGAAGAATATCTGTAGAGTTATTAATATCATTGATTAATTTAACTTTAATATTATAATCTAATTCTAAATATTCTAAATGTTTTTGCAAAAAAAATCCTTGCTTATTTTCTCTAACTAAAATTGCTAAATTAGTACTTTCCTTTGCTTTATCCGTAGTAAATAATTTAATAATTCTTTTACCTATTAATTCCACTGTTTTATATATATCTTCTGGTTGATAAATTTCCACTCCTTTTCCTTCTGGTGGTGGATTTCCATAGGGTTGTTTATCTTCATTTCCCACTACTTCAATATTTTGCTCTTGAAAAGGTAACATTAAATTTAAGTCATTGAGAGATTTATTCCCACATTTTTGTTTAATTTGTTGATTAACCCAACTCAAAGTCTTATTAGCTGTATCTATAATAATTTTGCTACTTCTGCCAGACTGATTCATGGAGGCATATTTTCCCATTTCTTGACACTGGCGATAAAAAAGATTAAAGTAAACAGGATCAGAAGCGGTAAAAGTGGAGTTAATAGCTTGATTAGGATCACCAACTCTGACAAAATTAACTTGACCATTATTACTATCAGTAGCCAAAATTTCCAGTAATTTTCCTTGTAATGGGCTAGAATCTTGTGCTTCATCTTCAAACACAGCAAAAACTTCTTCCTGCCACATTTTTCTTGGGTTATCTTCTTCTAACACCCTTAATGCACCTAAAATTAAATCATCATAGTCGATAAAATTTTCTTTTTGCATCAATATTTGATATTCTTTATATAATCCTTTTGCCATGGCTATGAGAGGATAAGAATTTTTAGGATCATCTTGTAATATATCAAGATCAAATTTTGTTAAACCCGAACTTTTTATTTGACGAATAACATTATGAGCAAAATTAGGCAAAACTTCCGTTAATAACACTGAATCTCGCCGTAAAATCTCACTTTCTTCCTCATTAAAATTTTTAGTTTGACTTTTACTTTTTAAGAGTAAATTATAATTATCAGGATGATTTTTTGCCCATTCCATTACTATTGCCCGAATAATACGATGACTAGGAGTAACTTCCACTAAAGTACTATTTTCGAGATGAAGTTGCGATAATAAAGGATGACGATTGATAATATTCACCGCTAATCCATGAATTGTTTGCACAGTGAAACCCATGGGAGGTAATTTTAATTCTTCTAACTTTTTTTTCAGTTTATTTTTGATACTTGCACAAGCCGAGCGAGTATAGGTAACAATAACTAATTGTCGATTATTATTAAGTTTATTTTTATTAATAGTAATGGCAGCAACAACGGCTAGAGTATGGGATTTTCCTGCCCCTGGCACTGCTGAAATTGCCATTTTTCCTCCTTCCCACAGAGCTAATTCTTTTTGTCCTAATCTTAAATTATTAATTAATTCTTCCATGGTGAATTATCTTTTATTTTGATTTAATTATAGCATTTATATATATATATTAATCCTCATTTTTATTAATAATAAATATCCTTTAAAATTATTCACATTAAATGTTAAAATATCAAATAATATCACCCTTTTACATCATGGAATCATTTACTATTAGTTTTATTAGCAAAGAAACCTTATTCGCCGTTTCCTTATTTCCCTATCTCGGATTTTTATGGTTTTTACAGCGATCGCAAAAAGTGCCTAAAATGGCTTTAATGGGCTTTTATTTACTATTATTATTCGTTGCCATTACCATACCAGCAGGAATTTATGCCGAAACTCATTATCAAACATCTTTAGCTAATGTGGATTGGTTACATGGCAGCGCAGAATTTTTCTTAACCTTATCAAATATTTTTGTAGTTTTAGGATTTCGTCAAGTAGTTATTGAAAAAGAAAAGGAAAATAAAGTTGATAAAATTTCAATTTCTGTGGAGGAAGAAAAAAAATAATCATGAACTAAATATAATCATAAAATAGATATTTATTAAGAGTTTTATGTTAATTATTTAGCTTAATTTATTCATTTCATTAACTATTTTTACAGTCTCAATACTAATAGTTGTTACTTTCATTAATAAGTCAATTACTTTCTCTTTATAGTCAGCAAATCGATAATTATTGAACTTTTCTGCTATGGTTTTATCCTTCGGTTTTTTCTCCTTATATTGATCTAAAATCCACTCTAAAGCGCTACGATTACCTAGTTTATATTCCCATGCTAAAGGCGGAATTTCTGTTAAAGTTGTTACCTCATCAATGATAATTTTATGGTTAATTTTATCCGCTTTTAACTTCGGTTTAACTGATAATTGCCCCCCTGCCCCCAATTCTGGGGGAGTAAGAGAAGGTTTGGAAGTCCCCAATATCGGAAAGGGGGCGTGAATTTCAAAGGGTATATCAATTCTTTTCAATTCATAAGGTTTAATAGTCTCATAATTGAGGTGTAAATCCATTAATTGTTTACCCCAATTTGCCCACTGCCAAAAGTCATCATAAAAAGGTATTCTCGGAAACTCTCTTTTTAAATTTAACTCATATTTTTCCCGATATTTAGGGTTATGTAAAACAGCATAAACATAATAAAAAATACTCTCTTTATCCGTAAAACAGGCATCCTGCCTGTTATCCTCCGACGGGCTAGAAGCCCGTTTTACGTTATGGTAGTATTCTCTGAATTTTGTTAACGCCCAATCCGTTATATTATCAATTCTCTCTCCTTTTTCATATCTATATAATGGTAAACATTGACAAGTTTCAATGAAACCTCTATCAACAATATTTAAACTTGATATACAATGAAAAGGCTTATTTGAACCTACCCCAGAAAAAACAATTACAATATTTTTAGCTTTTAAATTATCTGAATACATCTCATAATGATTTTGTGTTAATCGATGATTTAATATTTTTTCTCCATAATGTTTAATTTTAATAAAAGGTCGATATAATGAATTGTGAATTAATTTATTATCAAAATTAACTTTTATTTTACTGTTAAAATATCTATCTAAAGATGAACTCCATTTTATAGTTAAATCTTTATTTTGTTTATCAATAGATTGGTTATATTTTTCAATAAAAAACTTAACTTTTTTCTCTAAGTTATCTAAATCAAAATCATAAACCCAATCATCCCTAGTTGTTTCAACTCCAACAGAAAATAATTGAAAAATTGCTTCATCACAAATTTTATTTTCTAATTCGCCTGTTATTTCATTTTTAACTGCTTTAGTTTTTCCCCCTTTAACATCCTTATCAATTAAGGGAATTAAATCATCAAAATCATTATCTGTTTGATTAATCCAATTATGTTTTTTATCAGGTTTTATTAACTCTGATTCATCAATAATATTTTATAATTTATGTTGACTAATAAAAGCTAACTTTTCGGTGTTAGTGTCAAATTCTGGACGGCGATTATAATAAATTTGACAAGGTAAATTAGATTTTTTATTGATTTTAATTAAAAAAGTAATAGTTACCCCTGTTTGAATGCCAAAAACATTATGAGTTGTGCCTGATAACTTAGGATTTGCCCTAATATTTCCGCCTAAATCAATTATATAAATATAGTTAAATTCTTCCTCTAAACATTTTCTAAAACCATCAAAAGCCCTTGCATCAATTAAAGAAGAATTAGTAATAAAAGCGATAATTCCCTCATCATTTAATCTATCCGTTGCCCACCGAATAAAACGGGTGTACATATCATAAACTACGATTTGATTTTGTGCTGTACCTTCTTTAATATAAGTATTTTTTATTCTTTTATCGATACTGTCATACTTACGATTAGCGTTATTATCATTAAAGTTTTCTTGCTTGGCATTATAGGGCGGATTACCAATAATAACTGATATTTTTCTCTCATTTTGACGTTTAATTCTTTCAGTATTTTCCTCATTCATCCCAAATAAATTCATCTGTTTTTCTCCCTTATCTGTTGGGTGTAAAGTATCAACTAAACAGATATTATTAAACTCTAAATATTGCTTTTTTATCTGCTGATAAGAATATTCAATATTCAAATTTGCGATATAATAAGGTAAGATAGAAACCTCATTACAATGAATTTCATGCTGATATTTATATTCAAGATCTTTAGGCAATAAACGCTCTAATATTTCTGTAATAAAAGTACCAGTACCCGTAGCGGGATCTAATATTTCAACACCTTTATCCCCTAAACTTTTCTGAAAATGAGTTGTTAATAAATAATCCGTACTTTCTACCATAAATTTAACAATTTCATTAGGAGTATAAACTATACCTAATCTATCAGCTTCTTTAGGGTTATATGCCTTATAAAAAGTCTCATAAACTACTTTTAAAAACTTCTGCTTTTCTTGATGATTAACTATACTAGAAGCCGTGCGAATAATAGCATTATAATAACTTTGAATAGTCTTAAAAGTATTGCGTTTAACATTACCAGTAAAAAAAGTTTTGATAACTTCATTTAATTGTTTAGCGATGTTATTTTCTTGGTGAAATTGCCCTTCATTAAAAATATTATTAAATATATCTTCAGTCAAAATATGCTGAATAATCATCTCTCTAATATCATCAATAGTTATGTCTGGATTAATAGATTCTTGACATACTTTTAAGAATTTATCCCTTGCCTCAATAAATTTTTGATTAACTTTTAAAGCCCGTAAATCCCCAAGTTTGGGGGCATGGGGGCTGATTTTCGCCCCTAAATCCCCAACATTGGGAACTTCCAATGCTTTTCTTACTCCCCCAGTATTGGGGGCAGGGGGGCGATTCCCAGAATTAAGGGTGTGGGGGGATAAAACCCCTGATTGACTATCAATTAAATTTCTGAGAGTATCTAAAATAGTGGGTAAATCTTGACTAAAAGAATTAATAGCCTGACGAAAATCTTTTACTTCTGCCCTTTCATAGTCTAAAAATTGGTTAATTAACTTGTCTAAATCATCATCATTTTCCATCTCAATCCGTAAAGATTCATCACCATTTTGGATTAATACGGCGGTTTTAGTATCCTCAAATAAAATATTATCAGTGGGGTATCCTTTCTTAAATTTAGCCTCAATTTCAGCGTCTATACTATCCTTTTCGTCTTTAGATTCCCAGTATCCCCAGTCAAGGCGTAAAGCATCTTTTATAATACCATCAGGGCGAATAGAAGTATTGATGCGACTCTTAATTGTTAACTCATCAACTAAGATAAAATTACGAGGTTTACAGTAACCATTTAATAAAGTAGCAAAAGCAAATCTAACTGAGCTTTCATTACGACTACCACCATATCTAATTCTGGTTTCTAAATCTCGACGATATTGATTAATCAAGACATTTGCCATAATATAAAATACCTTAAAATTACTTATTTATTGATTCTATGCAAGATAAAACTTAGCATATTTACCCAAGGCAATTAAAGGGAAATAATGACGATATAAATGATAATTAATATAGAAATGTCCGGGGAAACCCGTGCCAGTAAATTGCTTTTCTTCCCATGTGCCTATGTCATTTTGAGTAGATAAAAGATAGTTTATCCCTTGATTAATACTATTTTCTGCAAATTTATTAATAGCATTACCACCATCTAATAAACCAATTAATGCCCATGCAGTTTGAGAAGGTGTTGAGTCTCCTTTTCCTTTCAAAAATGAATTTTTATAACTATCACAAGTTTCTCCCCAACCACCGTCACTATTTTGACAACTAACTAACCAATTAATGGCTTTTTCAATGTTATTTTTATGAGTTTGAGGTGCGATGACGGCTAAGGCAGATAAAACTCCTGATGTACCATATATATAGTTTACTCCCCAACGTCCAAACCAACTACCATCTTCTTCTTGCTGTTTGATTAAAAAAGCGATGGCATTTTGAATTTTATTGCCTTTGATGGATAAGTCACAACTTCCCACCATTTCTAATACTCTAGCAGTAATATCAGCCGTTGCAGGATCAATCATTGCTTTTAAGTCAGCATAAGGAAGAAAATTTAACCAATTTGCATCGTTATTAATATCAAAAGCAGCCCAACCGTGATTATAACATTGCATAGTTTCAATCCACCGTAAACAACGGAAAATGGCTTCTCGTTTCAAGGTTTCGTTAGGTAATTCTAGCTGATTTAATGTCATGACAATTACCGCCGAATCATCCATATCGGGATAAAAACGATTTTCATACTCAAACGCCCAACCTCCCGGTTTTCCTTCGGGATTTTTAATTCCCCAATCGCCATAATCAAGGATTTGTTTGTTTAATAACCACTCTCCACCTTTAATCAGATTAGGATGATTAGGAGTAACACCAGATTCCACTAAAGCGCGTAAACTCCAAGCGGTATCCCATACAGGTGAAACACAGGCTTGTACTAAATAATCATCATGGGTTTCAATGGCAAAATTTTCTACGGCATTTAATCCTCGTGTTACTATGGGATCGTTTCTATGATATTTAAGGGTTTTTAAGGCTAAAAGTGAGTTAAGCATCGCAGGAATAATGCCTCCCCAATCTCCACTAACTTCTTGTCTTTCAATAATCCACTTTTCCGCTGCTTGAATACTTTGCTCTTTAAAGGGTACAATATTCCATTCTTCTGCTAGTTTAAATAAATTGTCTAATTGTCCGAATATATCAGTCCAGTCTCCATTACTAGGCATCTCATATTTTACGTTATTAATGCCTTCGCTGTATAATTCATTTAATTTTATTCTCGGTTCGATGGCAAAAATAGGCTTTTGATCGAATACAATTAATAAAGGTACTGTGCTACCTCTTGCCCAACTTGACATTTCATAGATGGTAAAAAAGGGATTTTGTGGTAATAACATAATCCAAGGTGGAATAGAAGGCACTCCCTGCCAATCATAACAACCAATTAAGGCAAGGTGAAATTTGGTGAAAATACGACTTTTGCTAATACCACCTTTACTCAAAATAAATTTTTTTGCTTTTATTAAGGCATTATCATCGATACTAACTCCTAATAATCTTAACGCCATATAGGCTTCTACGGATGTGCTTAAATCTCCTCCGTCTCCGTAATATAATTCCCATCCTCCATGATTACGTTGTTGCGATCGCAAATAATGTTCAATTTTATGTAAAGGTTTTTGATTATCGACACCCCAAATTTTATAAAGCAAAACAGCTTCGGCAGTAATAGTAACATTAGACTCTAAATAGGCGCACCAATGACCATCATTTTGTTGTAGGGAGAAAAGATAATTTTGAGCTTTTTTGATGTTATCAATGGTGTCAAATTTAGGAATATTAGCAGTCATAACTTAAAAATTATTAGAGTAATTTCCTAGAATAGCACAATGTCTTGTCACCGAAGCAGTAAAATTTATTGATAATGAAATTGGATAAAATCAACAACTTGAGTTAAACCATCACCAGTTTTAAGGTTAGTAAAAACAAAAGGTTTCTCACCGCGCATTTTTTTTGTATCTTGTGTCATCACATCTAAACTAGCACCCACATAAGGCGCTAAATCAATTTTATTAATCACCAATAAATCAGATTTGGTAATACCTGGACCACCTTTGCGAGGTATTTTATCTCCAGCAGCTACATCAATAACATAAATCGTCAAATCCACTAATTCAGGGCTAAAAGTCGCAGCAAGGTTGTCTCCGCCACTTTCGACAAAAACTAGCTCTAAGTCACTAAATAAGCTCTCTAACTCCTCAATGGCTTCGATATTGATAGAGGCATCTTCCCTAATAGCAGTATGAGGACAACCTCCTGTTTCTACTCCCCTAATTCTATCGGCTGATAAGGCTTGAGATTTGACTAAAAATTGTGCATCTTCTTGGGTATAAATATCATTGGTAACGGCGGCGATGGAATAGTTTTCCCTCATGATTTTGCATAAAGCGTCTAATAATGCTGTCTTACCTGATCCTACAGGTCCAGCTATTCCTACTCGAAAACTACTCATAATAATTAATAACTGAATGTTATGGAAAAATAGAATTAGTTGTTGATTAGAGGTGTCAGGTGTCAGGTTTCAGGTTTCAGGTTTCAGGTTTGGAATTAAATTAAATTGATAAAATCTTATTACCAAATCCATTGATTTTTGCGAAACCTTAAAATCTGGATAACTTTTTACTTCAATCATTTTCATTAAACCTAAAACCGAATAACTTATTATTTCGATTCATTAAAAGTTTGTACATTACCGTTAGGACTTAAGATTAATCTTACAGTAAGTTGATCTGTCTCGGTAAAAGAAGAGGTTAATTTTTCTCCTAATAAAGGCATTCCTGTACGATCTAAAAATACAGTTGCAACTTGACCTACGGGCGTAATTTTCGTTAAAGAACCATTTTGACTAAAGTTTAAGCGATATTCGATACTTTGTTTTAAGTTTTCTGGTGGTTGCCATTTACTCTGAAAATATTGTTTAACTTCATTAGTGATAATACCTGCAAATTTTTGTTGATTCAATGATGGTGATATTGTCTTAACGGTAAAATCTGGAGTATTTTCGATAACCGAAGGAGAAACCCTATTAAAACTATTAATACCCACAACACCAGTAGATTCTATGGGTTTTGTGGAGGTATTTGGGGAAGAATTTTCACCAGAATCTGAGTTACTAGATTTTAAGACAGGTAAACTAGACAGACGAGAAGGATATTGAGGAATTGATTTTACGGTGGGTTGAGGAGGTTGAAAAGAAGGGGTGACAGATAAAGGTGGTGCAGGAGGTAATGAAGGTTGAATCATCATGATATTTGCAGGATTTATGTCATTAGTTTCCTTGGTGGCAGTAGGTACATTTACCGCCGAAGGTGTTGGTGGTGGTGGAATAATGATTTGAGTTTGAGAAGCAACACCAGAGTTATTACTATTTAAAGCATCGTTTTCTCCTTCCATTGATGGTTTAGTTATAGCCGCAGGAGGTAATAAAGTTTCTCTATTTTTTAGACTTTCTGGCACTTCTGGCGCAATAATTGATGGTAAAGTTTTAGGGTCAAGGGGTGATGGTGGTATTAATTCTTCTACGTTGGGAGTAATATTTTCGATGTTAGCTTGACTAGGATTATTGATTTCATTGGTTGCTACTTGTTTTTCATAACGCCACCAAATACCGCCTCCAACCATACAAGCAAGGGTTGTAATCAGAATACCTAATCCGATATTATTAGATCCTAATTCATCTTTACTAATGGTCATTCTTGTGGCATCTAAATGATAAGCTGACAAGGCGTTGATAAAATCTAGTAATTGCGTATTGCTTAAGGTTACTTCTAAAGTTTCTTCTTTTGGTACGAAACACTGATAAAATAGTCGATGTCCTCGCACACAATCCCTTGTTAGAGAGATAAATTCTTCTTCATTTTGTGATGGTAATTCACAGACTAAATCTTCTTCCGTAAGAGGAGTAATTTTTAAATAATTATTGATATACTCTTGTACTTTTTTTCTTAATTTTTCTAGTAAATCTCGATCTCCAATAATAGTACTTCTATCTTCTTTTGGTACTCTAGGATCATCGAAATGCAATTGAAAGCTAAAGAGTTGTGGAAAAGGTTTAGGACCAAAATATCCCCAAAAAGACTGAGGATGATAGATTTCTAAAGTACAAGTAGGAGGGGTATAACGTCGAAAAGAACTAGAGGCATTAATGACCATATCAAGGTTTAATATAAGATTTTATTTCTTAATAACTGTTGATTATTTTCAAATCATAAACCATTGATCGATACTTTTGCTCAAAAACTATATCAATTCTACGATGGAAGTTGTCAGGGGTGTTTGCTATTACCTCAGTTCAACGTAATAATATCCGATTTAGGCAGATACCAGGTTTAATACTTTTTGCTTTTGCTTATCAAAGCATTTTTTTTGATTATTCCTTAATATTAGTATATAAAACTTAATATTTTATCGAGGAGTAATTAATCATGACTATCACTTTTATCAAAGAAAATAAAGAAGTTGTAGCAGCTACGGGGGCAAATCTTAGAGAAAAAGCGTTACAAAATGGGGTTGATATTTATAAATTACGAGGAAAATTGATGAATTGTGGTGGTTATGGACAATGTGCCACTTGTATCGTAGAAATTGTTTCTGGTTTAGAAAATTTATCCCCAAAAACTGATTTTGAAGAACGAAAATTGAAAAAAAAGCCCGATAATTATCGTTTAGCTTGTCAAACTCTTGTTAATGGTCCTATCAGTGTTAATACAAAACCACAGTAAATAATTGACATTGACAATGAACAATGAACAATTGACAATTAAGATTGTACCTTACCTATAGAAACATTAGATCATGTTAGATACTTCTCCTTCCACTTCAGATATTGCTGAGGCTTTATTTATTCCTGCAGATTTAGATTTTGATTTACCTAATCCTGAAGATGAGGGTATTGGGGAGGAGGAGTTTCTGCAAAAAGTTGAAGATGTTTGGAAAGTTTGCGATCGCTTTGATTTACAAACGGATATTTGGCGTGGTAGAATTTTGAGGACTGTCAGAGATAGAGAAAAATTCGGCGGTGAAGGTAGGGGTACGGGTTTTTTGAATTGGCTTAAAAATCGGGAAATTACCAAAAGTCAAGCCTATGGTTTTATCCAATTAGCTAATAGTGCTGATACTTTATTAGAAGATGGTAATTTAGATCCTACTGCTATTAATAATTTTAGTAAACGGGCTTTTGTAGAAACGGCAAAAGCTGATCCTGAAATTCAAAAATTGGTTAGTGAAGCGGCACAAAATGGCGATCGCATAACTCGTCGGGAGGTAAAGCAATTAACCGATGAATATACAGCGATGAATTCTGATTTATTGCCTGATATTGTCAAGGAAAAAGCCGTTGATGGTTCGTTACCACCTCGTCATTTAGCCCCATTAGTGAAAGAATTAGAAAAGTTACCAGAAGAACAAATTGCCGAAATTCGTAAAGAAATGGAAGCAAATCCAGATGTTGATACGGTGAAACAAATGACTTCCACAGCGAAAAGTCTAGCTAAATATTTAGATTCCGCTTCTCAAGTAGAAACCCTAAGAGAATCAACGGTAGATGTAGAAAGAGCCTTAGATGAAGCCCTAAGATTAGATTGTTTAAGTATTACGGCAGATTTAGTCAAACAAGCGACAAATTTAGAACAAAGTGTCGGAAAACTTTATACTTTGTGGAAAAAAATGGGTAGTATTGCTGATCGTCTTTATGTAGAAACTGGCGCAAGTAGTCCTAATTTGCGATCGCTTTTGAGTTGTTTAGAAAAACTCACCAGTGAATCCATTGAAGTGCGCCTCGATGATGGTGGAGAGAAGATGATTCGGTTAAGAATTATAAGCGATGAAATATAATCACTAACTTTTTTACTTCTTATCGAGATAGGTTATGTCTTAAAAAAGGTATCAGGTGTCAGGTGTCAGGTATCAGGTATTAGGTTAAATTCAAACTGTTAATTTATAATAATTGCATTTTTAAAATACTCAAAGCCATACGGATTAAAGTTTACATTAATTATTTTCTATTAATTTGTCATAGCTACTGTAGGAAAGCCAAAAATTTTTAATTGTCAATAGAATTAAAGCCATCCTTTGAGTTTATAAACTACCATGCCGATATATTCTTTAATGGCTAAAGTAGTATTGTCTAAGTAATATGAATCTGGGAAAAGATTAAGAAGAGTACTTTGCCAATTGTCTTCTAGTTGAAAGTCTTTTTGGGTAACCAGATAATCTGTAGGTGCAGGAATTACGATTAAGTTTTGTTTTTCAAAGATTTTTACCGAACGAGGCATATGTATTGCGGAAGTAACTAACAAGATACGGTTTAGATTTAATTTTTCTAAAATTTTACGAGTGTTAACGGCGTTATCGTAAGTATTAAAAGAGTTACTTTCTTTGATTATCGCTGATTCAGGAATGCCAAAAAAAAATAATAATTCTGTCATGTCATCGGCTTCTGAAGGAAGATTGTCGCCGCCACGCCAAGGAATTCTGCCTCCTGTGGGGATAATTAAGGAAGATTTGCCCATTTTATAGAGTTTAGCACCATAAATCACTCGATCTCCTTGTTCGGCTACATCAATCATGGGGCGCGGAGGAATCATAGATTTAATGCCACCTCCGAGAATAACTATGGCTTCAGCTTTGGGTAAGTCATCCGCCGTGGAGATATATTGCCATTCTAAAGATTTTACTAATAAGTTACTTACATAATAATTACCACCAATAAATATAATTACACAAGAAATAATTAAAGGAATTGGTAGCCAACGGGGATATTTCCACCAAAGAATTAAGCTAATAATTAGTAATAAAAAGACTAATCCTAAAGGATATAAAAAAAGTGGTAATAATTTTGATAAAAATAAAAAATCCATATAAAATTATGGGGGAATACAGGAGATAAAAGTTATCAATTAATTATAGTAAGTTGATTTTATCTACTAATATATCCTTTATCTATAACTTAGGTAATTTTAATTAATTAAACTACTTGATAACTCTGTATATTTTCTGGGTTAAAACCTTTGAGAATTTCTTGGGCTCTATTTTTGATATTATCATTACCTTGGACAATCAAAAGATACTTACCAGCTTTGAGACGATTAAGAAAAGGTATCATCTCACCGTTATTTTCCATTAAACTAGCACTACCACCGACAAAGAAACTACCCATTGCCCCACCAATTGCCCCTAAAATACCACCAATTATATGATTAAAAGGTTCTCCAGCCCATCCAAAAGTGTCAATAGTGGTAATAGCGTCAAAAGTAAAACCGCCAAAAAAACCGAAAGGAATTAACCAGTAAGCCATTCTAAAGGAATTTTTGCGCCCTTCAATGCTAGGATCTATGAAATTAAAGTCAGAAGCACTTTTATAACCTCTGCCCACGATGGAAAGTTGATTCAGGGGAATTTGTGCTTTTTCTAAGGCGGTATAAGCCTCTTCTGCTTCTATACGATCTGATAATACTGCTATTAAATAATTCATCGTTAAAGTTTAAATATTATTCTTTTCTTCATCACAATTAAACCATAAAATTAACCATTTTTTATAGATATTTTCATAAGTTAAATAACCAATTTAATTATCTTTAATCTCAAATTATTAATGGCGATCGCTTTTTGTGTAAAATTTTGATAATGTTGATTGATAGTAGAAAACAAAGAAGTAGTAAAACTATTTAGAAAATTTAGCAATAGCATCCTCAAAAGCGGAAGTTAATTCATCACAAGCATTTTGAAAACCAGATTTGAGAGTTTCCCAAGCCTCATCTCCAGAAGATTTAAGTTCGATTAATTTAGCTTCTACGGCTTCTTTTTTAGTCTTTAAAACTCTCAGTTTTTCTTCAGCTTCCGCTTTAGCTTCATCGGTTATTTCATCTTTTTTGGTATTCCAATGATCTAATTTTGCACCTAATTCTTGAAGTTTTGTCTCCATTTCACCCTGATAAGTTTCTCTATTTTCCATGTTCTTATTTTGTTATTTATATTGATTTACTGCTATCTTAACATCAAAATTTTAAGATGTGTCGAAATATAGCATTCCTCAATAATTTGTGATAATTTTCGCCCCGAATTTTGGAGGAATTTAACTTATTATTTTCTTACAACTTAAATAGGATTACTATAGTTTATTCCTAATAAAAATTATTGACAATCTTGATCATTTTCTTTTGGGGGGTTATAACAAAATAATATTAAAATATTAATAATTTATTAAAATTGCCATAACCCATTGATATATAAAATTAATGCTTTTACTAAGAGAAAAAAAATTAAATAATGCCCCTTATTTCTTCAATTACTCCATCTCTAAGGATAATTTCAACGTTGAGTTTTTCTACTAAATTATCTCCTTCTTGAACATCAAAAAAACTTTCCATTTGAGCTTGTATAACTTCTTGTCCTAATTCTAATAATTGCACTTGTTGCATCTGTTGTAAAAATTGATTTTTCTGCTGTAAAAATTCACTTTTTTTCTGATTTACTTGCCCTTGGATATTTTCTATTTGTTGAGATAGTTGTAAACTACCTTGTTTTCTAATTTCAGCGATGGCACTTTGCCCTTGTTGATCTATTTGTAACATTTGTTGATCTAATTGATTAATTTGGTCTTGTAATTGATTTTGAGCTTCTTCTTGCCATGCTGGAGTAACAATTACTTTTACATTTACGGGACGTTTTAAGGTTAATTTTGATGTCATGATGACTAAATTTTCTCCAATTTTAAAGTTATTATTTGTGGTTAATTATTATTAAACATCGAATCAATCATATCCTGATAATGACTTGTTATTACAGGGCGTTTAATTTTCAAAGTTTGAGTCATCATACCATTGTCTATAGAAAAAGGCTCTAAAATTAGCTCAAAAACGCTGATACGCTCATCAATTCTATATCCAGCTCTGTTTTTGACCTCCCGTGCTAATTCTTGTTTATAGAGGCTTATAACGGCTTTTGCGTAAAGATCACTATTTTTGATTTCTTCTGGAGTGGCAGTAAGAGAAGGTATATTTAAAGAAATATTGTTAGTTACAGACCATTTTGTTAAAGCATCAAGATTTGGTACAATTAATGCACCTAAGTATTTTTGATCTTGTCCTACTACCATAATCTGATCAATATATGGGCTACGGATACAAGCATCTTCAAGGGGTTGAGGCTCGATATTTTCACCGTTACTTAATACAATAGTATCTTTTGCCCGTCCTGTAATCACTAAATCATTATTAGGTGTTACCCAACCTAAATCACCACTGTCAAACCATCCCTCACTATCAATGGCTTTAGCGGTGGCAGAAGGATTTTTGTAATAACCTTGCATAACTTGAGTACCACGAATACAAACTAAGCCAGTTTTGCCTTGGGGTAATGTCTGTTTAGTGTCAATGTCAATAATTTTAATTTCTGTTTCGGGAATGGGTTGCCCCGATGCACCAACAATATTACGATTTAACCGTCTAGCGTTAGTAACGGGAGATGTTTCTGTTAAACCATAGCCAACGATGAGGGGAATACCAACGATTTGAAAAAAGTTATCAATGTGTTTCGGAAGTGATCCTCCGCCGCTAATCCATGTTTCTACGTTACCGCCAACTCCATCGCGCACTTTTTGATAGATTAATTTATCTCCTAATTTATGTAAAGGAAACAAAAATAAGGCTTTAATTTGAGAAGTAATTTTATCAAAAATATTGGGTTGTAAATTGTCGAGAGTTAAACCTTTTTGAATACGTTTTGCGGATAAATATTCTTGAGAAATTGAGAAGAAAAAGAAGACGATTTTTTTTTGAGTTTTACTACCATCTCGAAATTGTTTTTGGATGCCTTCATAAATAGATTCCCATAAACGAGGTACTCCCACCATATGATGAGGTTTATATTCTTTTAAATCTTGCTTAAAATAACGAATATTAGTATAAATTAAGGTTGTACCCCTTGATAAAAGAAAATACTCCGCTGCCCTTTCATAGGAGTGCCAACTTGGTAAAATACTTAAAATGCGATGGCATGGTAAGGGTTTAATTACTGTTTCGAGATAGCGCACTTGATGAAGTAAATTACGATGACTTAACATTACTCCTTTAGGTTGCCCTGTTGTACCTGAAGTGTAAATTAATGTAGCCAAATCATTTATATTAACAGATACTGGAATAAAAGAATGATTAATTCCTAAGGCTATAAATTGCTGAAAATTATAAATAGGTTGAGAAAATTCTTCTTCAATAACTTCGTCAGATAATAAAATAATTGCTATTAGTTTAAATTCTTTTATTTCTGGATTTAACTTGTTTAATGTGGCTAAATCTTGAATAACTAAAACAACACTATCACTATGATCTAAAATGTATAATAATTCTTTTTTATCGGCTTGGGATGAACGAACAGCATCAGCACAACCATTATAAATTATACCTTGATCTGCTATTAACCAACGGGGACTATTATCAGCAAATAAAGCAATTTTTTTCCCTGAATTAATATTTAAAAACTGTAAAGAATTAGCAAATTGTTTAATATTTTTTTCTACTTCTCGATAGGTTAAGTTAACATTTGGTTTACTATGGGGATCTGATAATGCCACAATATCACCAAAATTAGAAACTAATAAATCCCACATTTCCCCTAAAGAATTAAGGTGAGAATAGTTATGTGTATTAACTTGATTCATGATTAATTTTTTTGAATATAGTTTTTGTTACGGAAAAATAACTATAGTTTAAACGATAAGATAAACTATTAGATATTATTTTATATAATTTATCCCTTTATTTTAATAAAATTTTTTCTGAATAGAGATTTGTTATCAATTATGGTGGATAAATTGTTAATTAAACCATCATTATTTAATGAAAAATTAAGCAAACTATCAGGTTTTTAAGATTTAATAGATCATATATACAATTTATAAATAATTTTTGATTAAGAATAAACATTTCAAAATCATTAATTTTTTTATTTTTATTTAATTACTTTATAATGTTTACTAAATTTATTAAAAATCTTTCTGAAAAAAAAACTATTGACTTTAATTCTCTCAGATTTCGTTTAACTTTAGGTGTGGCTTTACTTTCTACTTGTGGCTTGGGTAGTGTTGCTTTATGGATGAATTGGAAAATGCAACATTTATTAATAATGACTCATAAAGAAACCGTTAATTATGTAGAAAATCGTTTTCCCCATGATGTCGAAATCTATAGCGAAATGGTATCTTTAGAAGTAGGTATTCAAAAAACTATTAATAATTTATCAGATCATAAAAATATATTTTGGTTTAAAAATAAAGATAATAATATTATTGCTCAATCTGTTTATTTTTATCCCCAATTAGCTAAGTTAAATTATCTTGATTATTCTCCTCAATTTATTCTTATTGACAAAAATAGTTGGCTTATTTGTGGTATTCCTTTAAATATTAATCAACAATTTATTGGACATTTATATATCGCTCAAAATATTACCAATGAGCAAGTTTTATTTACTTATTTAATTCAAAGTTTAACTATTTCTACTATCATTGCTATCACTATTATGATTACTTTGATAGCTTGTTATATTTCTTATTCCTTAAAACCCTTAGAAAAAATTTGTAATGTAGCGGAAAATATCTCAGCAGATAAATTAAAAGAAGTATCAATTAATTTTAATAATAGCCCTAGTGAAGTTAAAAAACTAGCTCAAACTTTAGAAAAAATGCTAATGAGATTAGGAGAAAGTTGGGAAAATCAACAACAATTATTAAACAATGTTTCCCATGAATTAAGAACACCACTAACTATTGTATCAGGATATTTACAAAGTACCTTAAGAAGAGGAGAAAATCTTACTTCCATACAAAAAGAAGCCTTATCTGTAGCAGTATCAGAGGCTAATCGTACAATACAATTATTAGAAGATTTGTTAGATTTAGCAAGGGCAGATAATGGTAATATTCAGATGCAATTAGAAATAGTAATAGTCAATGATTTAATGAGAGAAATTATAGCTATGACTCAACAATATCGTAAAAGAAATATTAATTTAAGAGAAGAAAATAGTAATATAAAAATAAAAGTTGATCGTAATAGATTTAAACAAATTTGTCTTAATTTAATCGATAATGCTATTAAATATTCTCCTGAAAATACCGATATTAAAATTGTATTAAAACAAGATAAATCAGTAATAATAGAGATTCATGATCAAGGAATAGGTATCCCTTTTACTCTGCAAAATCGTATTTTTGAGCGTTTTTATCGAGTAGAAGAAGCGAGAAATAGAGACACGGGCGGTACAGGTTTAGGGTTAGCGATTGTTAAAAGTTTAGTAACAACAATGAATGGTAAAGTTACCTTAGTTTCACCTTCAGAAAAGGGCTGTATTTTTACTTTAAGTTTCCCTTTAGTAGAATAATTTTTATCTTTTATAGGTACTAATTATTCTAAAAAATCTGTTAAAATCTCATCGGGTTCGTCTTCAAATTCTTCCTCTATAATAGGAGTATAACTTATGGATTTATCTCTATGATAAGGTGAAATTTGAGTTTGTAAACTAGATACTAATTTTTCTATAATAAATAAACGATGTTCTAATCTATCAATATAATGATCTTTAGCTTCTAATATTTGAACTTTTTTGTTTAATTCTTGATAATTTTCTTGCAATCTACTAATATTAATCTCATCAAGATTATAGCTTAAATATACGCCGATAATATCAGTAATTAATTCTGATAAAGGCTGTTGTTTTTCTAAGGCTAATTGTTCTATTTTCTCAGTCCATTGTAGAGGTAAATCTAAAGTTAGATTAAGAGATTTTTTAACTATTTTTTCCGTCATTTATAAGTTTTAAAAAAGAAAGATAATTGCTAATTGTTCATTGTTAGTGAAATTTTTTAGCTCATTTTAAACTTACCACCTTTAGCGGGATCTGTCCAATCGCAAGAATAACCTTTCGTTTCTGCTACATACTGATTCCAAGGAATGGGATCAACAGGTTTATCAGTAGCATAGACAACATCAAATAAACCATCATCTCTAACTTGTCCAATACGAACAGTTTTTGAGATATGATGATTAGGGAACATTTTAATAGCGCCATGGGGTGCTTGTAACTCTTGCCCTACTGCCGCCATTCTCACTTTTTCAATGTCATCAATACCACCAGCTTGTTCGACAGCTTGTTTCCATAAATATACCATAATATAAGCAGCTTCCATAGGATCATTTACCACTCTTTCTGCACCATATTCAGCTTTAAAAGCATCTACAAACTTTGTATTCTCAGGGCTTTCTACGGTTTGAAAATAATTCCAAGCAGCATAATGTCCTTTAAGATATTCTACACCGATTTGTTTAACTTCTTCTTCTGCAATACTCACAGACATAACAGGGTATTTATCAGGAGTCAAACCTGCTGCTTGAATTTGTTTGAAGAAAGCTACATTACTGTCACCGTTAAGACTGTTAAATATTACTCCTCCATTAGGTAAAGCGGCTTTTATTTTAGCAATAATAGGTGTAACTTCAGTATTACCAAGGGGTAAATAATCTTCTCCCACAACTTTTCCGCCTTTTGCTTCTAATTGGGCTTTAATAATTGTATTAGCAGTACGGGGGAATACATAATCAGAACCAACTAAGAAAAACTCTTTGCCTTTATTTTCTAATAACCAATCCACGGCTGGTTCAATTTGTTGATTTGGTGCTGCACCAGTGTAAAATATGTTTTTAGAACATTCTTGACCTTCGTATTGTACAGGATACCATAGCATATGATTTTTAGACTCAAATACTGGTTTTACTGCTTGACGACTGGCAGAAGTCCAACATCCAAAAACGGTGGCTACCTTATCTTGATCTATTAGTTTAGTTGCTTTTTCCGCAAAAGTAGGCCAATCTGAAGCGCCATCTTCCACAATCGCTTCAATTTGTTTCCCTAAAACCCCGCCAGAGGCGTTAATTTCTTTGATAGCTAACTTTTCAGCTTCTACTACGCTGGTTTCACTAATGGCCATTGTACCACTAAGAGAGTGTAAAATACCTACTTTTATTGTATCTCCTGTGGTAGTGGCAGGAGGAGTTTCTGTAGGAGTAGTAGCGGTATTATCTGCAGGAGGTGGTGCATCGGCACAGGCTTTTAGTAATAAACTTGTACCTAAAGTTGCCGAACCGTATAAAAGGAATTTTCTTCTTCCGAGTCTGGACATGATTTAATATTATTCTATATTTTGACTTTATCAATGGTAAAGATAAGATTAATAATATTTTGTATTTTTAGATACATATTATTTTTAAAATATTGATAAGCGTAAACAATAATAAATTTTAAGGCGGTGGTGGGTGAAAAATCAGTTAATTTTTTTGACGTTAATTTGTATTTTTATCTCTGGAATAGCCATTTTTTTTATGGGGGGAATTAATCCAGAATTTTTAGAAGATTCTTTGACTAAATTAGGTATATTTGCCCCTTTTTTGTATATTTTTCTGTATATTTTAGCCACTATCTTACTTTTGCCTTCTACTCCTTTAAATCTTAGTGGTGGTTTGATTTTTGGTTTTTGGTGGGGTCTTCTTTGGACGGCCATCGCTGCTATAATAGCTGCAATGGTAAGTTTTGCCTATGGTAGATTTTTAGGTAGAAAATGGGTAAAAAAAAGATTTGGTATTCATCTGCAACGGTTAGATAAGGAAATAAAAAAAGGGGGAATGGGGTATATTTTTGCTATCCGTTTATTACCTTTAATTCCCTACGGTATTGTCAATTTTGGTGCTAGTTTAACTTCTGTTAGTGGGAAGGAATATTTACTAGGTACTATTTTCGGTACTATACCCGGTATTTTACCATTTGTAATGATGGGAGCAGGAATT
Source organism: Geminocystis sp. (assembly GCF_041753295.1). Taxonomy (NCBI): domain Bacteria; kingdom Bacillati; phylum Cyanobacteriota; class Cyanophyceae; order Chroococcales; family Geminocystaceae; genus Geminocystis; species Geminocystis sp. Next base: position 62,005 of record NZ_JBGSUU010000085.1, on the reverse strand, counting down.
TCATCCCTAGAAAAAGGTGATATGTTAACCATTACATTATCTTTAACCTTGACAGGTTTATTAGTAGGCGGCGCTACATATTATCGAAAAATCAAGAATTAGAAACAAACCAGAATTATCTATTATTTTTAGGAATTAAGAATTAATAACAAATAATTGATTATTCACCGTTATTAGATAACAATTGACAATATATTGTTGATTAAATGTGAGATTATGACAGTAATAACTAGCAAATCAGATAACAACCTTTCCACTAAATTAATTAATGGATTACTTAGTATTAAACCCCTGATGGAATTTGCGAAAACAAGGGCGCGTAATATGATTATTAAACGTGCGAATCTCATTGGTGTCAAGTGGGAAGATAATGTAAAAAATCTTCAAAATCATGATTGGCAACAAGAAATTAAAACCGTAGAAAATCCTGATATTATATATCCTGACTATTATCTCACCTCTTTTCACGCCTATGATAAAGGTAACATGAGTTGGGAAGCCGCTTGGGAATTAGAATCCGCCGCTTATAGTGTTCACTCTACCATTTATTCTAAAACTCCTCAAGTTGATGGGGATGGTAATTTAAGAAAAAATTATCATGAAGTGTTACTTTCAGAAATTCCCTTTTATCCTGAAAATATCTTAGATTTTGGTTGTGGTGTTGGCTTAAGTACATTTGCCTTACAAGAAAATTATCCCCATAGTAATATCTCTGGTTTAGATTTATCGCCTTACTTTTTAGCCGTAGCAAACTATCAAAGTAAGAAAAAAAATAAGTCAATAAATTGGATTCATAACGCCGCTGAATCGAATAACTTAAATCCAGAATCTTTTGATTTAATTTCTAGTTTTTTGATGTTTCATGAATTACCCCAAACCGCCGCCGAAAATATTATTTTATCTGCTAGTAAATTAATCAAAAAAGGAGGTTATTTTGGCATTATGGATATGAATCCCCAATCAGATAATTATCAAAAAATGCCTCGTTATGTGCTAACTTTATTAAAAAGTACCGAACCTTATTTAGACGAATATTTTAGTTTAGATATAAACTCTATTTTTCTTAAATATGGTTTTTCTAATCCCAAAATTATTACTATAAGTTCTCGTCATCGTGCTATTATTGCTCAAAAAATTTAGTATTTTATCACCTTAAAAATATGAAGATTATTGCTACAAAAATCCCAGAAGTTTTAATAATTGAGCCTCAAGTTTTTGGCGATGATAGAGGCTTTTTTTTTGAAAGTTTTAACGCTAAATCTTGGCAGGAAAAAACAGGTTTAAATATTAATTTTGTCCAAGATAATCATTCCCGTTCTCAACAAAATGTATTAAGAGGATTACATTATCAAATTCAACAACCTCAAGGTAAATTAGTAAGAGCAGTAGTGGGAGAAATTCTTGATATTGCTGTAGATATTCGTAAATCTTCCCCTACTTTTAGGCAATGGATAGGAGAAGTTTTAACTGCCGAAAATAAAAAACAATTATGGATACCTGAAGGGTTTGCTCACGGTTTTTTAGTGTTATCAGAAAATGCCGAGGTATTGTATAAAACTAATAATTTTTATGCCCCAGAATATGATAGATCAATTCGCTGGAATGATCCAGATATTGCTATTAATTGGAATTTAAAAATAACTCCTTTACTATCTAATAAAGATAAAAATGCACCCCTATTAAAAGATGCAGAAATTTATGACTAAAATTCTATTATTTGGAAGTCAAGGACAAGTTGGAACAGAATTGACTTATACTTTATCATTATTAGGAGAGTTAATTCTCGTAAATCGTCATGTACTAGATTTAACAAATTATCAGCAAATTAGAGATATTATTCAACAAATAAAACCAAATATTATCGTTAATGCTACTGCTTATACCGCCGTAGATAAAGCCGAATCAGAAATAGAATTAGCCTATCAAATAAATGCGATCGCACCAAAAATAATGGCAGAAGAAAGTAATAAAATAGGCAGTAAATTAATTCATATTTCTACAGATTATGTTTTTGATGGAAAATCAAATCTTCCTTATTTAGAAACAGATTTAACTAATCCTTTAGGTGTTTATGGCAAAAGTAAATTAGAAGGAGAAGAAAATATAAGAAAAAATACCGATAATTATATTATTCTTAGAACTTCATGGGTTTATGGTCATTATGGGAAAGGAAATTTTGTTAAAACTATGATTAGATTAGGTAAAGAAAGAGAACAAATAAAAGTAGTAATTGATCAAATTGGTTGTCCTACTTATGCTCAAGATATAGCAATATTTATTAATAAAATTATCTCACAATTTGGTGACGAAAACAACATTAAAAAACTATATCATTTTACTAATTTAGGAGTTTGTAGCTGGTATGATTTTGCCGTAAATATTTTTAATCAAGCACAAAAATTAGGTTATAATTTAAAAGTTAAAGAAGTTTTACCTATTTTAACCTCAGAATATCCCACGGCGGCAAAACGTCCCCCTTATTCAGTTTTAAATACCCGTAAAATTAGCCAAGATTTAGATTGTTTTCCCTCCCATTGGCAAGATTCTTTAAATCAATATTTTATGAAACTTAATTAACCTTAATTATTAGCAAAAATTCTGATATTAATTCAGTCTTTTAATGTTATTAATTACTTAATTATTTTAGTTCGTAAGGACATAATAGATTATTAAATTTCCATTAAGTTGACAAACAGAAAAAATAAGTTATCATTTATGAAAGCATTAATTTTATCCGGGGGAAAAGGTACAAGGTTACGTCCTCTCACTTATACAGGGGCAAAACAGTTAGTACCCGTTGCCAATAAGCCCATTCTGTGGTACGGTATTGAAGCCTTAGTTAGTGCAGGAATTACAGACATAGGTATTATTATCAGCCCAGAAACTGGCACAGAAATCGAACGAAAAACAGGAGATGGTAGCCTTTTTGGGGCAAATATTACTTATATACGGCAAGATAGCCCCGACGGTTTAGCCCATGCCGTGAAAATTGCTCAACCTTTTCTGGGTGATTCTCCTTTTGTGATGTATTTGGGCGATAATTTAATTGCTGACGATTTAATTCAATATTTAGAAGAATTTAAAGAAAAAAATTTAGATGCTTTAATTCTCCTTAGAAAAGTATCTAATCCTTCTGCCTTTGGTGTTGCTACGGTTAATGAAAAAGGAGAGGTTTTAGAATTAGTTGAAAAGCCCAAAAATCCTCAATCAAATTTAGCATTAGTTGGTATTTATTTCTTCTCTCCTAGTATTCATAATGCCATCGCAAATCTAAAACCTTCTGCTAGAGGGGAATTAGAAATAACCGATGCAATTCAATGTTTGTTAGAAAATCAAAAATTAGTTTCTGCACGGCAACTAAAAAATTGGTGGTTAGATACAGGTAAAAAAGATGATTTATTAGAAGCTAATCGCATTATTTTAGATACTAATTTAACCTCAGAAAACTTAAGCACAATTGAGGAAAATAGTCAAATAATTGGCAGGGTAAAAATAGGAAAAGATACAAAAATTATTAATTCAACTATTAGAGGACCTGTTATTATTGGAGAAAATTGTACCTTAGAAAACTGTTTTATTGGCCCTTATTCAAGTATTGCTGATAATGTGAAATTAACCGAAACAGACTTAGAACATAGCGTAATTTTAGAATCCGCAGAAGTGCTAGGTATTCAGCAACGAATTGTGGATAGTGTTATCGGGCAAAGGGCAAAAATTCATCTTGCTTTAAAACGTCCAAAAGCATTTAGTTTTATGATTGGAGATGATTCACAAATAGAATTAACTTAGGTTTTTTTCCTGAATTAAAACTATAAAAAATTATTCGTATTAACCCTAAATATAGTTAACTAAAATATCATAATTTGAAACAATACAAGGGGGGAAAACTGTACTAAAAATATCTTTTCTTCTCCTGTTAATGGGTTATGATAAAAGAACATTAATTATCTTATCAATAATGAAATTTAATCTTCAATCTCTTTACGGTTTTTATCGCAATGCTATTCGTAACCCAAAATATCGTAATTGGATTATTTTAGGTACATTAATTTACGTTTTAAGCCCTTTTGATATTTCTCCTGATTTTTTCCCTTTAGCAGGACAAATTGACGACTTTTTCTTATTATCAATTATGTTAACAGAGGTTTCTCAAATGCTTATTAATAGCGTCAAAAATAAAAAAGATACCTATACAGAAAATGAAACAAAAAACACTGTAGATGTAGATGCGGTTTCTATGGATTAAATTAAAGAAGAATAATTAAAGTTATTATTGACTTCAAAATTTATGATTCGGTGTAATGTTTCTGGTAAAATCGCCCTTTCTAAAAAAGAATTATTTAGGTTAGTTTTATCTAAATTTACACCACTCAAATTAGTTTGAGATAAATTAGTTTTATCTAAAATTGCCTCCGTTAAATCTGCTTTTTCTAAATCCGCACCCTGTAAATTTGCACCTCTTAAATCTGCACCACGAAGGTTAACTTTGCACAACCGTGCTTCTCTTAAGTTTGCACCCTGTAAGTTAGCTTCTTGAAAATTTGCACCGCTCAATCTTGCACCATACAGATTAGCTTCACTTAAGTTACTTTTACTTAAATTAACTTCTTTCATAAAAGATCTAGTAAAATTAGCTTGATAACCAGAAGATTCTCTCATATTTGCACCACTTAATCTTGCTTCCTGAAAATTACTCCAATTGAGGTTACTTTTCATCATATTTGCACCTCTTAGATTAATTCTGTAAGCTGATGCACCACATAAAATTGCTTCTGTTAAATCACTTTTTGCTAAATTACCATGACTGAGATTTGCACCGCTTAATTGACTTTTGATAAATTGCGATCGCACCATAAAAGCACCAGTTAAATTAGCCTTAGTTAAATCAGCATAATTGAAAATAGCTTCACTTAATTTAGCATAGGTGAAATCACTCCAATTAAGTTGACTATGAGTAAAATTAGATTTTGTCAAAAAAGCACGATTGAAGTTAATCCCAATTAATTTTGAGCCATGTAAATCAAGGGCAACTAAAACTGATTTTGCCAAATCAACACTTTGTAGCTTAATCTGCGGAAATTCACGAATTCCTTGCTCATATTGTCGTAAAAATTGGGATACTTTCATCTTTTTTTACCTCTATCAACCTCATCAATATTTAATCTATTATTATTTCATTTTCTGTAAAGAAAAATACTAAATAAAAATAAATTAACTTAACTGTCATTCTAATTCTAATACTAAAGAACCCTGAAAATACTTGGGATTGTAATTACTCTTAATAAATATTTTATAATCTTCACTAAATCTTTTTGAATATAGATCAGAGTATCGCAATAGATCTGTTCCTCTGTCAACTTTTGATTATCATAAGTTAATAATTTTTCATTAGTAAATAACTAATATATAATTGAGTAACAGAACTTAAAGAAACTTAAACAAAATAAATATTAAAGATATAAAGGAAATGGAAAGAAAAAAATTAGTCGCAGTAATTACGGGGATAATTTCAGTTTTATTAGGTGTTGTTTATCTAGTATTAGTACAATTACTAGACTATCGGGGAGGGATGATTCCTGCACCTTTATCCTTTATTTTATGGTAAATATTATTTCTCTAGTCAACAATGTTTTTTTTCGACATTAGAGGTAATTTTCCCTTCGATTTTAATACTCAATAAAGTAGTTTTATTAATAATACAACAAATAATTTTTATGATTTTTTATCCTTTAAATAAACTTACTAAAACTCAAAAATAAGTAAACCACTGAGGAGTTAAATCGTAACCCCTCTATGGACTATTTTTTTAAACATTAGAAGCCATCACGGCAATGGCAATTACACCACTAACGAGAATTATCCCTAAAACTCCAAGAATTAAATAGTTATTTTTTTCTTTTGTACTAGGTGCTTGAGCTTGATAAACTTTAGGTTCATTGGCAAAATTATTAAGTCTGCCTCCATCTTCTGTGGTATATGGCATATATTTAACCTCTTATAATTAACTGTGTGAAATTATAGTATATTAGTCAATAATTTACAATTATATTTAAAAAATGTATCGATTAAAAATCTATTGTTAAAAAAAATGTATTAATGTTAATTAATGTTAAAAATTACTATACAATAAGAGATTATCTTAAATAAATCTTTTAATAAAAAAAGACATGAAAAGCACTATTTCAACTTCTAATAGCATCACTTTAGCGCCTAATTATAATATTCCTATAGTAATCATAATCGGCGGTATTGCTTTAAGTTTATGGTTATGGATAATCGGATTAGTTGTTACTGTTTTTGGTGTGTTTTTATTAATTCAAGCAAATCTAATTAAACTCACATTTACCCCTGTTAGTTTAGACGTTTATCGAGGAGAAAAAAAAATCAAAACCTTTCCTTATAGTGAATGGGAAAATTGGGTAATATTTTGGCAACCTGTACCAATTTTGTTATACTTTAAAGAAGTCAAAAGTATTCATTTTTTACCCATTATCTTTGATGTAAATACTTTAAGAGAATGTTTAGAAAAATATTGTTCTCAAAACAATAAACTAGATTAAATTAAAATTTTATACCTTTTTCAATAACTACAAGAATTGACTTGATTTAATAAATTCTTGATTATTTTTTGATAATGAATCATCAAAATAGCTTATTTATAAACAACTATAGAAATTATTATGTCTGAAAATCGCAAAAAAAATCAAATAAAAAATACTAATTTAGAAAATTTTGACGATGAAGATTTGTGGGAAATACAATCAAAAAAAGAAGATAATATTAATAAATCTTCAGAATTAGAGATGACAGCAGATTTAAGAGAAAACTTATCTTTAGAATTGCCTATTAATAATCAAGAAGTTGATTCCATCAATGAAAATTTAGCTTTTGAAAATATAACTGAAACTAAAGAATTAGAAGAGAAAAATATTGAATTATTACAACAAGAAAATATTAACTATATCCCTGAAAATCAAGAAGAAAAATCGATAATCTCATCATTAGAATTAGAGGAAAAAATAGAACTAAATAGTGATAATAAATCTGATACTTTAATAACAGAAATAACCGTCTTAGAACAGAAAAAACAAGAATTAATAAATCAACAAGAAACTATGATTTCTAGCATTAATTTATTAATTCAAGAAGGGTTAAAAGAGTTAGAAGAAAAAAAACAAAACCTAGAATTAACTATCCAAAAATTAGAGCGTAGAAAGGAAAGAATTGAACAAGAAATGAAGAGTACTTTCTCAGGAGTTTCTCAAGATTTATCTATTCGAGTACAAGGTTTTAAAGATTATCTCGTTGGTAGTTTACAAGATTTAGCCGCCGCCGCCGAACAATTAGAGTTATCTAATACTTCTTCTCAATCATGGGAAACCCCTTCGGTTTCTACTCCCTTACAAAATAATAATCCTAATCCTAATTTTGTCGAAAACAATTTTCAGGGGGAAACTCGACAAATTCGCAGTTTAATCAATCAGTATCGCACAAAACCTGATTATTATGGTTCACCTTGGCAATTACGGCGTACTTTTGAACCTATCCACGCCGAAAGAGTTGCTGAATGGTTTTTTACTCAAGGAGGGCGAGGTGCTTTACGCAGTATGGGTACTCGGTTACAAAATATTCTTATCGCTTCAGCTATTATGTCCATTCTCTATCAATTATATGGCGATCGCAGTCGGATGTTGATCTTAACGGATACTCCAGAAAGACTAGGAGAATGGCGCAGAGGTTTACAAGATTGTTTAGGTATTTCTCGCAGTGATTTTGGTACTAATCGTGGTGTAATACTACTTGAAACATCTGAGTCTTTAATTCAAAAAGGCGATCGCATTGTGGAAGAAAAAGATTTACCCTTTATAATCATGGATCAAAGCGATGATAAAGTCAGTCTTTCCCTGTTAAAATTTCCTTTATGGTTAGCCTTCGCAGCAGATCAAACAAATAAATCCTCTAATTATTATTATTAAAATAATGGCAAAATATATTTTATTCGGAAGTTATTGTGACAATGCCTTAGAAAAAAGAACACCCTATCGTGAAGCACATTTAGAAGGATTAGGCAAACAAAAAGAGGCAGGAATTTTAATTACTTTAGGTCCAACAAAAGATAATACAAAAGTATTTGGGATTTATGAGGCTGAAAACGAACAAATAGTTAAAAATTTAATTGAATCTGATCCTTATTGGCTAAATGGTATTTGGACAGATTATGAAGTGAAAGAGTGGATTCAAGCATTTTAGCATAAAGGGTAAAGGGTAAAGGGTAAAGGGCAAAGGTAAATTCCTAATTCCTAATCATTAAATAGTTAAAATTCCTTCGGTGATAATTACCGATTCACCCTTAACTTTTATCTGGGTAATTTGATCATCTTTTTTACAAGCACTAGCTATAATTTTACTGGGACGATTAATCTCGAAACCTTGCTCAATTAGCCATTGCCAATTACCTTCTTTTTCTGGTTGATAAGTAGCTAAATAAGCTGCAAAAGCCGTTGCCGCCGAACCAGTGGCTGGATCTTCTGTTATATTTAAACTAGGGGCAAACATTCTCACTCTCCATTGAAATTCATTCACCTGATAACAAGGATAAACATGGGGAGTATCATGATTAGATAAGGTTTTTTGCCACGAGGTTAAATCAATTTTTGCCTTACTTAAAGCCGAAATACTGTTAAGGGGGATAATTAAAAACGGTAAACCACAAGAAACTCCTTGAGGAGTATATTTATCGCTAAAATCTTCCTTTGATAAGGATAAAACCTCTGCTAAATCAGATTTTGAAGGAATATTCGGGAAAAATTCAGGAGGATTAGGTGCTATTAATTCTGTGGCGATAACTTCATTATATTTACAATAAATGGTAACAGGAACATTGCCAACTTTTTCTTCTAAGATAATTTCGGTAACATCATCGGTTAAGTCTATCATCCCTAAGTATGCTAACAGAAAAGCCGTTCCAATGGTGGGATGTCCAGCAAAAGGAATTTCACCTCCTGGGGTAAAAATTCGTAGCTTAAAGTTAGCTTCAGGATTACTAGGAGGAAAGACGAAAACTGTTTCAGAAAAATTAAATTCTTTGGCAATATTTTCCATCATTTCTGAAGATAATTCCTCTAAAATATGAGGAAATACTGCTAATTGATTACCGCTAAAAGGTTTATTTGTAAAGACATCCAGAGTGTAAAATTTCATAGTAAATAACTGATAACTAAATTTTCTTCTACTTCTAATTAGCCAATAATTCCCGACGCAATTTATCTAAAGCGTAACAACTGGTAAGGTATCTTATGACTTCTCTACCTCGCTTTTCTCCTAGTCGAAATTCATAGCTTTCTACTTCTTTGTCTGGATTGGCGATCGCCACATACACTAAGCCAACGGGTTTATTTTCCGTAGCACCCCTAGGACCCGCTATACCTGTAACTGAAATACTCCAATTAGTGTTGAATTTTGCTTGAATACCTTTAGCCATCTGTCGTGCTACGATAGCCGAAACTGCACCATATTCCGTTAAAAATTCTTCTAAAACCCCTAATTGTTGGATTTTGATGTGATTACTATAGGCAATGATTCCGCCCATAAAATAACTCGAACTTCCGCTAACTTCTGTTAACATTGAACCTAAACCGCCGCCAGTGCAAGATTCTGCTACACTCAAGGTTTCCCCTCTTTCTAACAAGATTTTTCCCACCACCGAAGCAATGGTATCATGATCATAACCGAAGTAATCTTCTCCAGCGATGTCTTCAATTTCTTTAGCCACAGGGAGGATTAATTTTTCTGCGGTGTCAGAATTTTTAGCCTTTGCCGATACTCGCAATTTTACCTCTCCCATAGAAGCATAAGGCGCAACGGTAGGATTCGTTAGAGAGAATAAATGATTAACTTTTTCTGCCAAAGCCGATTCACCGATACCTCGAAAACGCATCATGCGACTGTAAATAATTTCTTCTCCCCATCCCTGACTTTTAAGGAAAGGTATGGCAGTATCACGCCACATTTGTTTCATTTCTGAAGGTACACCGGGGAAAGTGAAAATAGTTAAATTAGGGATAGGTTGCCATATTATACCCGGAGCAGTACCTGTTAAATTAGGTAAAATATCAGCAGATTGAGGAATTAGTGCTTGTTTACAGTTATTAACTGTCATTTGTCTTCCTCTTTCGGCAAATTTCTTGGTTATATCTTCTATTATTTCTTGTTTTTCTTCTAAAGGAGTTTCAAAAAAAGTTGCGATGGCTTCTGTAGTTAAATCGTCAGGAGTTGGCCCTAAACCTCCAGTAAAAATGATGATTTGAGAACGTTTTGAGGCGATTTTTATTACTTCATGAATGCGAGATAAATTATCCCCTACAACACTTTGATAATAGTGAGAAATACCTAATTTGGCTAATTCTTGAGCTAAAAATTGAGCATTACTATTAAGAATATCACCTAATAATAATTCTGTCCCGATACAAATAATTTCTGCTGTCATAGTAATAGTAAATAGTGAATAGTTGATGACTGAAAACTGAGTACTTTTAAGTTAATTTGAAGAGCAAAAATTGATTTTTTTGTTTACCATCTTTAGCAAAATTATTATCACTAACCATGATTAAACTTTGACTACCATCTGCTAAACGAGGGCCAAAAGTTAAACCTTCTAAGTTATCTAACTTTATACCTAACTTTTGTAAATCTAAAACTAATTTTTTGCGAATCGGAGTAATATTATTTATCTCTCCTGCTAAACTTTTTTGATTAGAAATATCTGAAGCATTAGCCATAACTAATTGATAAATTTTAACACCATATCCTCTTAAACCAAAAGTTCTTTCTAAACTTAATAAATAACCTTCTTGAGGTAAACTTAATAAATCAGAAATACCGTTATAAAGTGTCCCTAAAATGGGATTATCGATAATGTATAAATGTTCCCCTATTAGTACAGGATCGCCAAAAGGATTAATTACATAGTGCATTAACCTTGATCTTAATACAGTTTCAGGATTATTGAGATCAACATCTTGTACTAAAGCTGATTCAGTAGCGGTAAATAATCTAAAGGGATCTTGAGCCATTGTACCATTACTTTTGATGGTTAAAGATTCAAAACCAAGATTATTTTCGATGCCTTTTTTTTCACCTTCTTTTGTTATATATCTTTGGGGTATTCTTAAAGCACTTTTAAAGTTACCATCTAAATCATATTCATTAATAAATGGTGGAATATTTTGTTTAAAAACTCCTTCACTACTGATAAATAAAGTATTTCTTGGGCTAAAAGCTATCCCTTCTGTATCAGATGTATTTTCACTATAAATTTTTCCTTCTTTATTCTTTAAAAAAGTTACACTTTCGATATTAATATCATTAATTTTATTTTTATTTATATCTATTTTTAAAGTATAAAAACGAGCAGGAGATAAATTTGATCTATCATCAGAAATACTATAAAAAACATCTTTCTTTGGGTTATAGGTTATGCCAGAAAAACCACCAATAACACTTTCTTTATAAGTAGTTTCTGTTAAATTATACTCTCCTAAAAATTCTAATTTTAAATCTAAAAATACTCTATTTTCAGCTAAAGCAGTTAAATTATAAAAGCCAAAAATTAACAAGAAACAAGATAAAAAGACAGCAAAAAATCTATTTTTTTTAATGGTAATAATCATTATATAAATGGGTTTAAAAAAATCAATATCAAAATTTTATTACTAGAATAAAATTAATTAGGAAAAGACTCAATAAATATATCTCTAGTCATGGGTTGCTCTACCATTAACCCTTCTTCCCCTAAAATATCTAAAGGTTTACCATCGACATTTATCCACACATTAACATTAGGATTAAGACTACTAGCAGTATAAACTATTTGTCCTAAACGTCCAATCATGGAAGCACTACCGCCTCCTGTGGTAAATTCTGAGGATAAATCAATGTGAATGCCATCTTCTTTGACGGTTAAACTCATTAATTTGGTATTTTCAGGAATAGCGGAAGTTAAATTATTACTATTTAAACCTGTTAATAATGTGTTAAAAGCAATGGTTAAAGATTCTTGAGGATTTTCAATTTTATCTATGTTTATATCAACAGTATTAGGTATAATTTTTAACTCCTCATTGAGTCCATATATTTCAATTTTTTGTTGATTATTATTACTATTATTATCAGGATTGGGTATAGTTTCTGTAGGTTTATTATCTTGATTTTTTACCTCTAAATTATTATAAGCATACCAAGCGCTGATAGTACCTAAAGCCAAAATAGTAGTCACTAAAGCCGCAATGGTTTTAGTCGATAAAAAGGAGTTTGAATTTTTATTTTCTTTCATAGTTTTACAATTTTATTTGATAATTCTTTGTTTTTTTATAATTAATAATTTTGCATTAATTTACCTTATCTAAATCAGGTTTTAGATGAACAAAACCAGCAATTTCTAATTTATCTTTATCGGTGTTTAATTGCAAAATTCTCATAGTAATACCAGATTTTTCTAAATTTCGTAAACTTAACTGAGTATTTATGTTATCAGCAAAACCTTGTAACAATTTAGATGACAGTTGTCTATTATTTAAAGTTCCTTGAAGGTCTTTAATTATAAGTGTATGACCTTTTTTTAACTCCATACTTAATTCTAAATGAACATTTAAGATTTCTTCTCCTCGGATAGGTAATTTTATTTTTGAGTCTAAAAAAATGCGGTTATTCGGCTGTAAATTAAACGCTAAATCTAATAATTCAAAATCTGATTGACTAGAATTTCCTGTGGATTTGCTAATAATTGATTGCACAGGAGGAGACATAATTATCTTGTTTAAATCATTCTCCGTCATCACCATACGCCAACCAATATTAACGGGAGATTTTAAGGCTTTTTGCCAATTATTCGCCGTAATTCCTTTAATTTCTCGTAAATTCAGTTTTAATCTATCTCCTTCTAACTCTAACAAATCCAATTTAAGATAAGGAGTTACTTGCCATTGCTTAAGACTCAGTTGAATAGAATCAGTTTCTCCTTTCAGTAGTTGGTGAGTCGGAATGCTATTGACTCTTACATTAACCTCTTCAATACTTTCTGATTTATTACGAATAATTGAGGTTAAAGAATTATTAAGAACAAAACCGCTTACAGAGAACAGAGACATTATAATGGTAGTAAAGATAACAAAAATTTCCATATTTGATCAACGATTAAATTATTTAAAACTATACCCCAATCAACCTTATTAATTTTAATTCACATTATTTGAAGTTAAAAATATAAATTTTAGGTAAAAGTAAATTTTAAATAATAACTATTATTCAATCTTATTTTAATTCAATTTTATAAGCAATAAAAATTTTTATCAATTAATATTTTCAATTATGAAAAGGAGGCTATTTTAACAAGATTTATTTATTTAATAAAAATAACAAATGTGTAATTATGGACTTAATGGTTAAAGACAAAAAAGGTGTTAGAATATTGAGTGAAACAAAAAGTTCTTATGTGATTTATGCCGTTGATGATCAACGAATTAATTTAGATTTGATTACCGTTTTTCTGAAAAATAAAGGATTTAAAGTTTTCACGGAAACAGACATTATTAAAGCGATAAAAGAAATAGATACAATTTGTCCTGATTTAATTTTATTAGATGTTTTAATGCCTGATTTAAGCGGTTTTGATGCTTGTAACTTATTAAAGTCTTTTCCTCGCACAAAAGATATTCCTATTATTTTTTTAACCTCTTTAGATGAAACGGCAGATAAGGTAAAAGGTTTAGAATTAGGTGCAGTAGATTACTTAACCAAACCTGTACAATTTTCTGAGTTATTATCAAGAATTAATAGTTGTTTAAAAATCAGTCAATTAACTAAATATTTACAAGAAAAAAATAACCTTTTAGTTCAAGAAATTTATAAGAGAAAAAAAGCACAATTAGCTTTAAAAAATAGTGAAGACAGATTAAAAACTATTATTAATAATAATCTCAACGGCATGATTGTTATTGATTACGAAGGAAAAATTTTATTTCTCAATTCAGAAGCTGAAAAATTATTTAACCGTGAAAAGAATCAAATGTTTGGAGAAATTTTAGGAATACCCCTAGAATTTGATACAATTACTGAATTAGAAATACCACGTTCTTATGAAGAATTAATTACAGTTGAAATGAGAGCTGTACCTATTATTTGGAATGATAATAATGCCTTTTTAATTTCTTTTTTTGACATTACAGAACGAAAAAAAATGGAGGAAAAACTAAAAATATTATTCCAAGCATCCGAACAAAGTCCAGCATCAATTATCATAACAGATATTGAAGGAAATATCGAATATGTTAATCCTAAATTTGAAGCAGTTTCAGGATATAAAGGAGAAGAAATAATCGGCAAAAATCCTCGTATTCTTAAATCAGGACATACAAGTGATAATGATTATAAAAATCTTTGGGAAAGTTTAAAAAAAGGAAAAGAATGGCAAGGAGAATTTCATAATATCAAAAAAAATGGTGAATTATATTGGGAAAAAGCCTTAATTTCTCCTATTTTTAACTCTGCTGGTGTTATCACTCATTATATGGCAGTTAAAGAAGATATAACAGAAAAAAAACAACAAGATATTTTATTACAATATCAAGCAAAATATGATCATTTAACAAAAATTCCTAACCGTAATTATGCCTTAGAAAAAGTTAATTATCTCTTAAATCAAGCTACAGAAACCCAGAGTAATTTAGGATTAATGTTTCTCGATTTAGATCATTTTAAAGAAGTTAATGACAGTTTAGGCCATGATTTTGGAGATGAGTTACTTATTCAAGCCACCGAGAGGATGAAAAAGGCTTTACGCAATACAGATTTATTGGCTAGATTAGGAGGAGATGAATTTTTAATTGCCATTCCTTGTATTGAAAAATTTAGTGATTTAGAAGTTATTACCAAAAAAATTATTGATTTATTACAGTTACCTTTTGATATTTTTAATCATCAAGTATTTATTTCTGCAAGTATCGGAATTACTGTTTTTCCTCATGATGGGAATAATTTAAAACAACTAATTCGTAACGCAGATTTAGCTATGTATGAAGCGAAAAAAAATGGGCGTAATCAGTTTAAATTTTATCAGTATCATATGAGTAAAATCGAGATTAATAAAACTAATATAGAAAAGAATTTTCATGAAGCATTAGCCAATAATGAATTTAAAATATTATATCAACCAATTGTGGAGTTAAAAACCCAATTAATTAATAGTGCTGAGGCTTTAATTCGTTGGGAAAATAAAGATTTAGGTTTAATTTATCCTGAAAAATTTATCCCTCTTTTTGAAAATAATTCTCTGATTTTTACCTTAGAAAATTGGTTATTAAAATCTGTTATAGAAGATATAAAAACTTGGAAAGAAATCAAAAATATTCCCATTAGTCTTAATTTATCTGAATTTGAATTTGAAGATCAAAATATCATGAATAAATTAATTAATTCCATACCTAATAATCAACTTAAAAATAATAATATACAAATAGAAATAAAAGAAGATATGTTATTAGAAAGAAAACATTTATTAAACAGTATTTTTAAGGACATATCCGCTTTAAATATTGAGTTATGTTTAGATAATTTTGGTATTGGTTTTTCTTCTTTAACTAATCTACATAAATTTAGTTTTAATTCTTTAAAAATTGATCAATCTTTGATTCATAATTTAGGAGAAGATAAAAAAGCACAAAAGTTAGTAAAATCTATTATTGCGGCAGCGAAAGTCTTAAATATTAAAACTATTGCTAAAGGAATAGAAGTTAAAGAACAATTAGATATTCTCAATGAATTAGAATGTAATTATGGGCAAGGTTACTTTTTTTCTCAACCTTTATCAGCAGTTAATTTTGTACAATATCTTTTAAAACAACAAAAATAAATAAATGAGATTCTATTACTTCTTTTCGTGATAAATTTTTCCTTAAAAAAGGTGTCAGGTATCAGGTGTCAGGCTATAACAAATTTAATTGTTAATTCTTATAATCTTTATAGTGCCAACTTTATAAACGTTTATTTTATCTAAATTTATCATAACTACTGTAGAAGAGCCATAAATGATTATAAAAAATTAATAAGTCTTAAGATTAAAGTAGCGATAAAAAGCCATAATAAAAAACAAAATCTAGTTAACAATAATGCTTTTTGAATAATATTTTCATCAATTTTATGAATAGATTTACCTAATAATGGTTTAAATTTTTTCTCCCCTTGATAAGTATTTTCTCCCCCTAATTGTACTCCTAAAATAACAGCATAAATTCCCTCACTCCAGCCTGAATTAGGACTAGGATCTATGATTGCATACTTTCGACATTCATTAATTTTATTAATAACATCTCCTGAAATCACCCCAAGAGTTAAAACCGTTAAGCGACAAGGAAACCATGTTATGTAATCCTCTAATTTAGCACTAAACCAACCTATATCCTTAAAAGGTTCTTTTTTGTAACCTATCATAGAGTCTAATGTACTTAATGCTTTATAGGCGATGGCAAAAGGCACACAACCAATAACAGGGATAAATACACCTAACAAAGCATAAAATAAAGGTGCGGTAACGCCATCTATAGTATTTTCTGCCACAGTTTCTAAAATAGCGCGCAAAACCTCATCAGTCGATAAAATATCAGTGTCTCTACCCACATAAAAACTAAGACGATAACGCGCAGTGAGTAAATCATCTTTTCTGAGGTATTGTAAAACGTCTTCTGCTGCACACCGTAAACTTTTTCCAGCAAAACAACTAGCTAATAAAATAACTTGTAGAATAATCCCTAAATAAATATTAATTTTGGTGGCAATATCAATTAGTAACCAAGTCAAAGCGCCACTACCAAAAACTAAACCAACGCCAAGAATAACTCCTGCAATTTTTCGTAGTAATTTATTATCAGTATTATTGACAATAAAATTAGTATAACTATTAATAATCCATCCCATTAATTGTACAGGATGAATCCAACCCCAAGGATCACCAATTAAAAAATCTAAAATAGACGCAAAATAAACAATTAACAATTCAATGAGAAATTAATTTAAACAATAAAATTATTATCTTCACCATAAGAGGCTTGACGACTACGAGCATCATAATATAAATCAGCTAAAGTTATACTATAAATTGCCTCTTTCAACTTATTATTTAACTGTCGCCATAAACAAATTGTCACCCAATCTTCAGCTAAATCACTATCTTGATTATAATTAGGTAAAGGCTCAATTTTATCTCCTACCGCTACGAGAATATCCCCTAAAGAAATATCCTCTGGAGAAAAAGCTAATTGATAACCACCATGCGCACCTCTGACGGATTTGATTAATCCTGCTTGACGAATTTTGATTAATATTTTTTCCAAATAAGGTGCCGGTAAATTTTGACGACTAGCAATAGTATTAACTGAAATAGGTAAATAATTAGGTTGAAGACTCAAATCTAATAATGCTTTAACAGCATAATGCCCTTTTGTCGTTAATTTCATGAAGTTATTATAGCTTTTGTGAGTATCTACTGACGGTAAGAATCTTTAAATAATTAACAAATAACAATTATCAATTATCAATTCCTCATTTCTTTAAGATTAAGTTTAGTAAAAAAAGTTAAATTTTGCTATATTAGTATATGATAGTTGATGAACAAAAAATTAAAAACTATTTAGGCTATTAATTTAAAATAGTTTGTTTGAAATTTAGTAAAATAAAAAATAAATGGCAAGTAAAAAACAACAACCCTTAATCGGAAAAGACTTACTCAAAACCGTAAAAAAATTAGGTAACGCATCTCGAGAAGAAAAAGCCATTGAATGTGGTTATTATACTCTTGGAGATAATGGACAAAAAAGAGTTAGTATGGTTAAATTTCTCAATGCTTTAATTGAAGCCGAAGGAATTAGTCTTGATAACGAAACTTCTATTGATAGTAAAAAAAGAGGCAGAAGTGCTAATTATCGCATTAACGTACAATCTAATGGTAATTTGTCCATAGGTAAAGCCTATACCGATAAAATGGGTTTAAAACCGGGGGATGAATTTGAGGTTGTTTTAGGGAGAAAAAATATTCATCTTAAACAAGTAGAGTAGAGGATAGTTAATTAAAAATTTTATGGCGAGATATAAAAAATAAATATCGGCAAAATATAAGTAGAAGCGTGAATTTTACGTTTCTCTAAATCTTAAACTAACACCAATTTATTTTTAAATATTCTCCCATAGATAATAGATAATTCTATAATTATTTCTACCATCTATAACCTCTAAACTTTCCTTTCTTCTCCATTTTATCTTAAGTGTTAAACTCAGGGCAAAATCTTAGTATAATAAGAGAGAAAAATCATCAAAAATAAAAGCTCATAATGACAGGTTTAGCCTTATTAAGTGTATCGGATAAAACAGGAATAGTAAAATTAGCCAAAATTTTAGTTACAGAATTTAACTTTCAAATTGTCAGTAGTGGTGGCACAGCGAAAACTTTACAATCCGCTGGTATTCCCGTTACTAAAGTTAGTGATTATACTCAATCCCCTGAAATTTTAGGAGGAAGAGTTAAAACTTTACATCCTCGTATTCATGGCGGTATCTTAGCAAGATTAGAATTAGAATCCCATCAACAAGATTTAATTGCTAACGAAATTCGCCCTTTTGATTTAGTCGCCGTTAATTTATATCCCTTTGAAAAAACTATTGCTCAAGAAGATTGTACTATAGAAGAAGCTATAGAGCAAATAGACATCGGAGGTCCAGCTATGGTGAGAGGGAGTGCGAAAAACTATGCTCATGTCACTATTTTAACTAATCCTGCTCGTTATGATGATTATTTGACCCAATTGCGAGAAAATCAAGGAAAAACTACCCTCGAATTTCGTCAAGCCAGAGCCATTGAAGCCTTTGCAATGACAGCAAGTTACGATCAAGCTATTTGTCGTTATTTTGCCCACATTAACCCTGAATCTGCCGATTATTATGGTATTGGAGGAGAAAAAATAGCTACTTTACGTTACGGGGAAAATCCTCATCAAAAAGCCAGTTGGTATCAAAACGGAAGGGAAGCTAAAGGTTGGGCATCGGCGAATCAATTACAGGGTAAAGAGTTAAGCTATAATAACTTAGTTGATATGGAAGCCGCTAGAAGAATTATTGCTGAATTTCCCAGTAACGAACCTGCTGCGGTAATTCTTAAGCACACAAATCCTTGCGGTGTAGCCGTGGGTGACACTCTTTTTGAGGCGTATCAAAAGGCTTATAATGCTGATTCAGTGTCAGCTTTTGGTGGTATTGTGGCGTTAAATCAACCCCTCGATGCGCCGACAGCTCAAGCCATGAGTAAAATATTTTTAGAGTGTATTGTTGCCCCTGATATTACCGAAGAAGCCGCGTCTATTCTAGCCAAAAAATCTAACCTTCGAGTATTGTTATTATCAGATTTTAACTCCACTACTCAGGATAACATTAAAGCCATCGCTGGAGGATTTTTAATTCAAGAAAACGATTTAGCCTTAGAATTACCCGAAGCATGGCAAATTGTCACAGAGAAACAACCCACAGAAACACAGCTACAAGAATTATTATTTGCATGGAAAATCGTTAAACACGTCAAATCCAATGCCATCGTCATCAGCAAAAACCGTACTACTCTTGGCATAGGGGCCGGACAAATGAACCGAGTGGGCTCAGTGAAAATTGCTTTAGAACAAGCAGGAGAGCATTCTCATGGTGCATTTTTAGCTAGTGATGCGTTTTTCCCTTTTGATGATTCCGTCCGCACTGCTGCTGAAGCTGGTATCTGTAGTATTATTCAGCCGGGAGGCTCAATCCGTGATGAAGATTCCATCAAAGCCGCCAATGAATTGGGTTTAGTGATGGTATTTACTGGGATACGTCATTTCTTACATTAATTGATTTTGCCTCTAAATCCCCAACTATGGGGACTTTTATTTCCATTTATTTGTAGAAGTAGCACAATGAAACATTTTAAAATGAAGAATGATAACATTAAATATATAACATTTTTATATAAGTTGTAAGAAAATGACAAGGTTAATTTCCCCCACAATTAGGGGTTAGTGGCGATAATTCTCAAACCTTTACATATTATCTATTTTTCTTCTGCCCTCTGCTATATTATTATCAAAAAATACTCAGATAATTAAAATTATGAATGCCTATAAAAAATATTTAACAATTAATGATAATCAACAATTAATTTTGTCAAATTTACCATTTAATCCAGGGCAAAAAGTAGAAGTAATTATATTGCCTTAAGAAGATAAAGAAATAGCAAAAAAAATGGCTGAATTAAAACATAAAATAGATATTGGTACTCAACAAATTGAAGAAGAGAAAGTTATTGATGGAGAGATATTTTTTCAGCAAATAAAAACAGAACTTCAAGAAAATTATGGGGTAGAATAATGGCTATCGGCAGTTATAATTTTTCTGAAGAAGCTATTAAAGATTTAAAAGAAATTTGTGACTATGTAGCAAAAATTAATCCTCAATCTGCAAGTAACTTGTTTGATAGTATCAGGAATAAATGTAAATTAGTAGCTAATTTTCTAAATTTAGGTAAAAATTATCATAAACTTAAACCTAGTTTAAAAGGTTTTTTTGTTGATGATTATATTATTTTTATTATCCTCAAACTAATGGAATTATAATTGTAAGAGTTGTTAATGGTTACAGAGATTTAGAAAAATTCTTCACAGAATAATTCTTAAATATTTTTAAATTTACTCTAAAACATTAAAATTTCTATCTATTTCTGAAAATAAATTTACAAGTCTTTATCAAAATATAACTATGGATCAAGATAAAATTATTGTACCTCTGGATGTTCCTGATTTAGATTCGGCGATCGCATTAATCAAATTATTACCAGAAGTGAGTTTTTGGAAAGTGGGATTAGAATTATTTGTAGCCACAGGTCCAGATATACTCAAATTTTTAAAAGACGAAAACAAACAGATATTTCTGGATTTGAAATTTCATGACATCCCCAACACCGTTAAAAGTGCCACCCAATCAGCATTAAAACATCAAGTTGACTTATTAACTATTCATGCCACCGCAGGTAGAGAAGCCTTAAATGCCGCCTCTGAAGTCGTAAAAAATAGTGGTGATACCCGTCTCAAATTGTTAGCCATTAGTGTTTTAACTAGCATTAATAGCCGACAATTAGCTTTTGACCTCAAAATTCCCCTAGAGTTACCTGAATATGCCTTAAATAACGCCCTAATGGCGAAAGAGTGTGGCATTCATGGTGCTGTGTGTTCTCCCCATGAAGCACAAAAATTGAAAGAAGTATGCGGAAAAGATTTCTTATTAGTATGCCCCGGAGTCCGTCCTTCATGGGCGATAGCAGGAGATCAACAACGAATTATGACTCCAAAAAAAGCATTACAACAAGGTGCTGATTATCTTGTCATCGGTCGTCCTATTACCCAAGCACAAAATCCTCCCGAAGCATGGAGTAAAATTATAAAGGAAATTGAGAATTAAGTATTTTCAAATATTAAAAATTATGAAGATAAGGTACTATTTCTCTAAATATTTATTATCAGTCTTGACTATATTTAATAGCTTATTTTTATCCTGTTATTATTCCCAAAATGTTTTAGCAGAAAATGTTATTAATCCTCAAAAATGTCCTGATAATTTAGAAAATTTAGGGGATTTATTAGTTAAAGATTTAGCCGATTATGGTAATCGAATTATCCAGCGAAATCGTATTTTTTCTCATGATTTAGAGTTTTTTCCTATCTATATAATTACAGTGGGTAAAACAGACTTACAACCTTTACCGTTAAAACAAACTCAGTATAAAAGTCCCATCAAATTACAAGAGGAAGATCCAGTTAAACAGATTTTTTTTACAACATTGGAAAGGCAATATTCAAGCAATAATCGTATTATTGAAACCCAAAATTTTCACTGGTTATTATTAACAAAAACTCCTCAAGGATGGAGAATGATTATGTTATTAACTAAATTGGGTTATCCTAATGATAGTCAAAACTTTATTTCATCTCCTCCTCGTGATAGTAGTGATGGCATAATTGCACAGAGTGTGAAACTTTGGTTAAGAGATTGTCAACAATTTTCTAATAATTAATCCATAAAACGATGACAATACTGCCCTAATCATTGAATAATAGATATTAATAATTTAAAGTATCAAGTAATTAATTCATGACTTCTATAAGTGAGTTACATCAAGCCATTAAAAGTAAAAAACGTTCTGCAGTGGAAATTACCACAGAATATTTAAACACTATTGAAAAATTAGAACCACAAATTAAAAGTTTTTTATGGGTGACGAAAGATTTAGCCCTAGAAACGGCGCAAAAAGTAGATGAAAAAGTGGCTAAAGGGGAAGAAATTAATATCCTCGAAGGAATCCCCATCGCTATTAAAGATAATATGTCCACTAAAGGCATTCCTACCACTTGCGCTTCAAGAATTTTAGAGAATTTTATTCCTAGTTATGAATCTACTGTCACTCAAAAATTAAGAGATAAAGGCGCAGTAATTTTAGGTAAAACTAACTTAGATGAATTTGCCATGGGAAGTTCGACGGAAAACTCAGGTTATCAAGTCACTGCTAATCCTTGGGATATAACTAGAGTACCGGGAGGTTCTTCGGGTGGTTCAGCCGCCGCCGTTGCTGCAAATGAATGCGTGGTGTCTTTAGGTTCAGACACTGGAGGTTCAATTCGTCAACCTGCTTCTTTATGTGGGGTTGTTGGCTTAAAACCTACTTATGGTTTAGTTTCTCGTTTCGGTTTAGTTGCCTATGCTTCTTCTTTAGATCAAATTGGCCCTTTTGCTTATACTGTAGAAGATACCGCTATTTTATTACAGGCCATCGCAGGATATGACAGTAAAGATTCTACCAGTTTAAAAGTAGAAATACCAGACTATACAAAATTTTTCACTACAGATTTAAAAGGCTTAAAAGTAGGAATTATTAAAGAAACTTTTGGAGAAGGATTAGATAATGTTGTTGCCCAAAGTGTTAATCAAGCTATCAAAGAATTAGAGAAATTAGGCGCTCAAGTAAAAGAGATTTCTTGCCCCCGTTTTCGCTATGGTTTACCTATTTATTATATTATTGCACCTTCGGAAGCCTCCGCTAATCTAGCTCGTTATGATGCTGTTAAATATGGCATTAGACACGAAGCTGACAACCTTTTAGAAATGTACACCAGTACCAGATCTCAAGGATTTGGAGCGGAAGTCAAACGGCGTATTATGTTAGGCACTTATGCGTTATCCGCAGGTTACTATGATGCTTATTATCTCAAAGCGCAAAAAGTTCGTACTTTGATTAAAGAAGATTTTGATAACGCTTTTGCTGATGTTGATGTCTTAATTTCTCCCACAGCACCAACCACTGCTTTTAAAGCTGGAGAAAAAACTGATGATCCCCTTAGTATGTATTTATCTGATTTAATGACAATTCCCGTCAATTTAGCTGGTTTACCCGGCATGAGTATTCCTTGCGGTTTTGATAGTCAAAATTTACCCATCGGAATGCAATTAATTAGTAATGTTTTACGAGAAGATGTCTTATTTAAAGTCGGTTACGCTTATCAACAAGCCACTGATTGGCATACCAAACGCCCGAATTTAAGTTAGGAGATAGGAATTAGGAGTAATGAGTAATGAGTAATGAGTAATGAATAATGAATAATGAGTAATGAGATAGAAGTTAGAAAGGAAAAGGGGGAGTTAGGAAGAATGTTGAATAGTGTCTATAAACTCATTATTTAAAACCTGACACCTGATACCTGATACCTGACACCTGACACCTTTTTTTAGACATAATTTATCACGAACAGAAGTAGTAGAGCCAAATTTTTCTTTATTTCTAACTCCCAACTTTTATCTCATCCATGTTAAGGTATAATATTTGATTACGTTTTATGAGTAATATTTGGTGATGTCTGACAAATTTTCCCACCGTACTAAAATTGTAGCCACTGTTGGCCCTGATTGTGCTAATCCCGAAACTTTACGTCAAATGATTCTCGCAGGCGCTAACACTTTTCGTCTTAACTTCTCTCATGGTACTCATGAAGTACATCAACGCAGTATTCGTCTGATTCGTCAAGTAGAAAATGAACTTAATATACCTATTGGTATTTTACAAGATTTACAAGGTCCTAAAATTCGGTTAGGGAAGTTTAACTGTGGCTCTATTGAAATAAAAGAAGGCGATCGCTATATATTAACCAGTAGGGAAGTAGAATGTAATCAAGAAATTGGTTGTATTAGCTATGAAAACTTAGCGGAGGAAGTACCAGTTAATGCACGAATCTTAATTGATGACGGTAGAGTGGAAATGGTAGTTAAAGCCATTGATTTAGAAAAAAAAGATTTGCATTGTCAAGTGGTGGTAGGAGGAGTACTTTCGAGTAATAAAGGAGTAAACTTTCCCAATGTTTATTTATCCGTAAAAGCATTAACAGATAAGGATAAAATAGATTTAATGTTCGGATTAGATCAAAAAGTGGATTGGGTAGCATTAAGTTTCGTTCGTAATCCTCAAGATGTATTAGAAATAAAAGACTTAATCAGTGGTGCGGGAAAATCTACTCCTGTCATCGCCAAAATCGAAAAACATGAAGCCATTGAGCAAATGGAAGAAATTCTATCTTTGTGTGATGGAGTGATGGTAGCAAGAGGAGATTTAGGGGTAGAATTACCAGCAGAAGACGTGCCAATTTTACAAAAACGCTTAATTCGTACTGCCAACCGTCTCGGTATTCCCATCATCACCGCTACCCAGATGTTAGATAGTATGGCAAATAGTCCAAGCCCTACCCGTGCAGAGGTTTCAGACGTTGCTAACGCCATTTTAGACGGTACAGATGCAGTGATGCTTTCCAATGAAACTGCTGTAGGCAAATATCCCGTTTTAGCAGTGGCTACCATGGCGAAAATTGCCGCTAGAATTGAACAAGAAAGAGACAATATTGTTGCACCCTATAACGATAATTTTGATAACGAGAATATCTCTACAGCCATCGCTGCCGCCGTCAGTCAAATAGCGAAAAAACTTCACGCATCCGCCATTATGACATTAACCAAAACTGGTGCAACTGCTCGTAATGTCTCCAAATTTCGCCCTCAAACCCCTATTTTTGCTATTACTCCCCATGTGAGTGTTTCTCGTCAATTACAGTTAGTTTGGGGTGTTAAACCATTACTATTATTAGATTTGCCCGGACTAAGACAAGTATTTCAAGCCGCTATTAACGTAGCTAGAGAAAAAAATTTACTTCACGATGGCAACTTAGTAGTTATGACAGCAGGTACATTACAAGGTGTAGCTGGTTCAACGGATTTAATTAAAGTAGAAATCGTCAAAGGTTTACTGAGCGAAGGAATTGGCATTGGACAGGGGGAAATAACAGGTAGGACAAAAGTAATTCAAGATGTCAGTCAACTAAATAATTTTAACACAGGAGATATATTAGTAACCAAAGCTACAGATAATCAATATGTTGACGCTATGCGCATTGCAGGGGCTATTGTTACCGAAGAAACAGGAATAAGATCCCATGCCGCTCAAATAGGGATGCGTCTTGGTATTCCCGTTATTGTGGGGGTAAAAGAAGCCACCCGTTTGATTCGAGATGCTAGTTTTATTACCTTAAAAGTAGAGCAAGGTTTAGTTTACCTCGGCACTGATGGCAGTAAAGGAGGAGATGTTGATAATTGATAATTAATAGTTGATAGTTAAAAATAATTCTTTATTCCTAATTCCTAAAACCAGTTAAAATTTAAAAGTAGTTCTAATAACCCCCACCCAGATGGCATCATTGCGACTGTCATGGTTAGGATTTAATACAACATAAGCTCCCGGAGTGATAGTAATATTCTCACTTACCGGATATTTATATTGTAATTCTAATAAATAAGAGGTGTTTCGATCATCAGAATCTTTAGGAGGCATACCACCATCAAGGGATAATACTGCTCCTTCTTTACCTAAATCAACAAAAGAAATACTACCTGCCCATGTCCATAATTGGCTATTATCACGAGCGCCTCTACCTGTTGTTTGAGGTTGAAGATTATTTGCTGAAGCATAACCTCCCCAACCAGAAATATTAACTTTTTTGGCAATAAACCAACTACCTTGTAAACCAACACGATGGGCATTAACCGCACTACCTGCAAAAGGATCTCTACCTATAGGACTTCCTGTACTATCAGTTAAATTTACTTGTCCTTGAGGTTCATAAGTATAAAGGTATGCTAAAGATAGTTTTAAAGGTTGAGAAGGAGAAAAACCGATTTGAGCACCAGTACTAAATGCACCATTGAAAAACCCCCTGCCCTCTTCAGGATTAGAGGCATTTCGAGCTACATAAAGAGTATTAAAATTCCATTGATCACTTAATTTAACTTTTATACCACCTCCTGTACCTTCAGGGCCACGAAATACGAGGGGATTTCGACGCAAAAAACGAGTTAGTGTACCAGTAGCATCACTTTCTAAATAAGGGTTATCCACATCAAATACTTTATCAATATTCATAGCATTTGTACCGATAAAAGCAGTCACTTTTTTACCCACAGGGAAGCGATAAAATAAATCATCTAACACCACATCACTGTTTGTATTGGTATCATAGCTTAACCGTGTCATGTCTGTATTGCCATCAAAAGCCCGAATATTTCCTGCCTGAATCCGCACCCTTAATCTATCTTTACCCGTAAAACTGGTATCAAAATTAAAACGACTACGGTAACTAAATACAGCTTGATTTTCATCCACAGGATTTGCTCTTTTTGTCAAGCCATCATAACTAGAAGTATCAGAGTTAAAGGCACTAGCTAAACTCATTATCACTTCACCGCTAAGTTTTGTGGTGGTAGAAAATTGATTATCTTCTAAGAAAGCAACTCTACCTTCTAAGTTATCAACCCTTGCACCTAATGTGGCTAATTCTGTTTCAAATTCTGTCATTAATCGCTTAAATTTCTCAATATCTTCTTTTAAAATTGACTCACTAGAAGCAATTAAGCGTTCTATTTGTTGCATACAAGCATTTAAACCTGCAGCGAATTCATAACGACTTAAAGCTCGATTTCCCCTGAATGTTTTATCAGGATAACCCACTATACACCCATAACGTTCCACAAGGGTTCTTAAGGCTTCAAACGCCCAATCCGTAGGGAATACGTCCCTTAATTGAGAGACGGAAGTGACTTGCCCGAAGGAGTTACTGTCAATATCGAAAGAAGCTGTATCTGTGTCTATTTCCAAGGCATTAATAGGGGATGCCAACAAACATGAGGTTAACGCCGTTAAAGGAGTTATCCATGACAATTTATTTTGAGAGAGTAACATTAATTCTTCACACCAAAATTAAAATTAATTGACTTTTATATTCAATAAAGTATAACTAAAATAAAACTTTATTGCAAATAAATCTTAATAACGTGGACGGATTAGGAAAATGGGGAAAAAGAAAAAAAGACAGCAGGAGAAGTCAGAGGAAAAGAGAATGAGGTAAGCTAAGAGTTAATGCTTCTAAGATTTCGGTGTTTGTTATGATAAATGCTTCAGATTACCCTATTTCAGAAAATCCAGAAGGAAACCAAGAATATCAGGAATTAGTAAAATGTCATAATTTTTGGCGTTGGTTTATTTATTTAGCATTGGTATCTTTAGGGGGGGGGTTGAGTTATGGTTGGTATTTTCTCACCCAAAAATTAATCCCTATGGTGGAAAAACCAGTTAGTAATTATCTTTCTCGCCCTGTTAAATTAGGTAAGATAGAAGCAATTAGTTTAACGGGAATTAGGCTAGGAAAAAGTAGTATTGAAACCACCGACAACGAGAATGATTTTTTGATAGCCGAAGGGGTAGAAATTAGTTTAAATCCGTTAAAGTTATTAGAGAAAAAAGTCGATTTAAGCATTACGATTATTAATGCTAATGGTTATTTGCAACAGGATAAAAATAATAATTGGATTAGTTTAAAGTTAAATAAAGATAACCAAAATTCTTCAGGATGGTATTTTAGTGTTAATAATATTGAGGTTAAAGATAGTAATTTAAGCATCAAGAGAAATAATTATTTATTACCAAATTTATCAACATCATCGATTAATAAAGTTGAAATTCCCTTGGGTAATATTTTTTTTGAGAAGAATCAATTATTTTTTGATGTTAGAGGAAAATTAGTTAATGGTAATAATATTCAAGTTAATGGTTTACATAAATTTTCTTCGGGAGAATGGTTATTAAAAATTAATAGTGAAAATTTAGCGACAAATACTCTTAATAATTTCTTGATTCTTCCTGTGGATATTAATGCTGGAAGTGTTAAAGGAAACGTTAATTTAAGATTTTTGGAAAATAAATTAGATGATATTCAAGGAGATATTAGTTTTAATCAGGTTAATGTTAAATTACCTAATTTTGTTGATGAGTTAAAAGGTAGTCAAGGAAAAGTTAGGTTTCATAATCAAGAAATTAAATTAGAAAAGATTAATACTAATTTAGGTTTAATTAATACAGATGTTAACGGATTTATCCATAAAAATCATCAGTTAAATATTCAAGCTAACACCACCAAACCCCTAGAGATAAAAAATGTACTTTCTTCCTTAAAATTAAATAATAGTAATTTAGTTACCAAAGGTAAAGTTGAAGGAAAAATCAATATTATTGGAGATATTCATAAACCAAAAATAGAAGTAGATATTGTTAATGCAGGAGTTACGGAAGTTAATCAAATTCCTTTGGATAAAGTTACGGCTAATTTAGAGATTTATAATCATCAATTAAATATTAAAAATCTTAATTTACTGCCGATTATAGGAGGAGAAGTTACTGCAAAAGGCAACATTAATTTATTAGGGAAAAAAGATGATGGTTTTAGTATTGATTGGCAAGGAAAAAATATTGAAGGCGAAAAGTTAGCTTCTATTTATCAACAAGAGTTACCGATTAATGTTGGTTTAATTTCTGGTAACTATAACTTATCAGGAAACTGGCAAGAATTTAATCAAGCTAAGTTAACAGGTTTTTCTACAGTGGAGTTAGGAGGAGGAAAAGCGAATATTAGTAATTTGGAGATTAACCATGATACATGGGGAGGAAAAGTTACTTTGTCTGGAGTAAAGTTAACACAATTACCGAATATTGATTGTCAAAAAATTGGTTGCGATAATTCGTTATTAAATGGAGAGTTTTTGGTATCGGGTAGTAATAATAAAATTGATGTTAAAAATATAGACTTAAAAGGAAATTTTGATTTTAACTTAGCTGGAGGAAGAGTTAGTTTAGAAAAAACTCGAATAAAGGAAGGTAACTGGCAAACATTGATGACAGCAGAGAATCTTCTTTTTTCACAACTACCATTAATTAATTTAAACTCTTTACCATCTCAGATGAAAGGAGGAAAAGTTAATGCAAATTTAGATATAAAGGGTAATGTTAGTCAAAGTGAGGAGATTAATATTCAAGGAAAAGGAAAACTGAATTTACCGAAAGGAATTATAAATATTAATAATTTTAGTTTAGTAAAAGATGATTTTATTGCACAAACGAAGACGATGAATTTTCCTTTAGATAATATGGGGAATAATTTTCGTGGGGATGTTAGTAGTGAGATAACTTTGAGAGGAAATATTAATAATTTAACAGCAGAAAATCTTAACCTTGATGGTGATTTAGTTTTTAGTAAAGGGATTAGTGTTATTAAACAACCATTGTCGGCGAATGTATCTTGGGATGGGAAAAAGTTAAAGGTAAATCAAGCCATTAGTGATGGTATTCAAGCTAAAGGAATTATTAATTATGATACTGCTAAACAAACCGTTAAAGATATTAACTTAGGTATTATCGCCAAGGCTATAAATTTAGAAAAACTATCCTTACCCTCTTCTCTTGACTTATTGAATTATCAAGGTTTAGTTGACTTTCAAGGAAATCTGCAAGGAAATGCATCTCAACCAAAATTAGCAGGAAATGTCATCGTTAATAATTTTCAACTGGCTAATTTGACATTTACAACTTTGACAGGGAGTTTAACTAATTCTGTTGGGGAAGGATTAAATTTACAATTAAATTCTCAAAATGAAACAGAAGCAGATAAATTTTATTTACAACTAGATAGTAACAATCAACCTCAATTTATAGATTTACAAAGAAAGACGACTAAAATCAAGGGAATAAAAGATAATGACAACTTTAATATTAATGCCATCAATATTCCTTTAGAGAAAGTAACAAAAAATTGGTTAAGTTATCTTCCCTTTGAGATAAAGCAAATAGGAGGTAATCTTTCAGGGGAAGTAAATATAAATTTAACTAACTATGATTTCACTTCGCCGAATATCATCATTGAAAAACCAACAGTAAATAATTTACAAGGAGATATTTTTATTACTCAACTTTCTTCCTCTGAAGGGGTGATTAAAATTGAGGAAGGAAAATTAAATCATCAAAAAAATGAGTATCTTTTCAATGGAGAATTGCAACCCTTTGGAGAGAATCCGCAGCTTAAAGCTAAGTTGGATATAAAAGAAGGAGATATTCAAAATTTTCTGAGTAGTTGGCAAATTTTCGAGTTAAAAGATATTGCTACAGGAATTCAACCTCGTGAGTATGGTAAAGCTAAAGATTTATATTTAGACAAAAATTTATCTTCTCCTCCTCTTCCTTTATCGAATAGTGAGGAAAAAACTTTATCTTCTCCTCTTCTTCCTTTAACTAATAGTGAGGAAAAAACTTTACCTTCTCCTCTTCTTCCTTTACCGAATAGTGAGGAAAAAACTTTACCTTCTCCTCCTTCTGCTTCTCTAATGAATAAAGAAACAAAACCATTAGCTTCTATTCAAGGGGATGAAAATTCTTTATTAAATACTTTGACTTTTTTCCGCAAAATAGAGAGGCAATTAAAAGAAATCGAAATAAGTAGAATTAATGCTAACTTACCCCCTTTGGAAAATTTACAGGGAAAATTTAGAGGCAGTGTTGATGTGAATGCTTCTGGAAATGAAGGAGTAAAAGCCGAGTTTGATTTGCGAGGAAATAATTGGTTATGGGGAAAATATACTGGAGATTCTTTACAAGCTACTGGTAATTATAATAACGGTTTATTAACTTTATTACCCGTAAAAATTCAGAGTGATAATAGTATTTTATCTTTAACGGGCACTTTTAAGCCTGAAAGAATTTCTGGAGAAGTTAAGCTATCCGATTTTTCTGTTTCTCAACTTAAACAAATAGCTAATTTACCTGATTCTTTAGATATTGAAGGAGTAATTAATGCAAGTATTGCTATTAGTGGTAGTGAAGAAAAACCTTTAGCTAGAGGTAATATCGACATTACTAATTCTAGCATTAACGGTACTAAAATTGATCAAACCACTGCTAGTTTTGGCTTTAGAAACTCTCGTATTGATTTTTTAGCTAATAGTAATTTGACAGAAAATACTCAACCTTTAACTATTATTGGTAGTTTACCTTTTCAATTATTTCCTAATTCTTTAAAACCTGATAATAATGATTTTAAATTAACCTTAAATTTAACTCAAGATGGTTTTGGTTTACTGAGTATTTTTTCTGCTAATCAACTTAATTGGCTTGACGGTAAAGGTAATATTAATTTAGACATTCAGGGTAAATATTATCAAGCTAGAAATGAAATTACTGAGATTGAAACTCAAGGAATTGCTACCTTAGAAAACGGCATTATTGACGGTAAAATTTTAGCGGGTGAATCTATTACTAATATTAATGGAGAAGTTTTATTTAATTTTTCTCAATTAACTATTCCTAATTTAACAGGTAATTTTAGTGGTGGCAATATTATCATTGCTGGTAATTTACCTTTAATCGAAAATAATTTTTCTCAGGATGCTTTAAATATTAGTGTTGATAATTTAGCTTTGGATATTAATAATTTATATCAAGGAAATGCTAATGGAATTATCTCTATTTCTAATAGTGCGATCGCCCCTGAAATTGGTGGTAAGATTAAATTATATAATGGAGAAATAAAAGTTAAAGAAGAGGTAACTAATAAAGAGAATAATAATGAGAATCAAAAAAGTATTTTAGTGATGCCTAGTATTAATAATTTACAATTAATTTTAGGAGAAAATATTATTATTAGTCAACCACCATTATTAAACTTAAAAGCAGAAGGAAATATTAAAATTAATGGAAACTTAAACAACTTAAAACCAGAAGGAATTATAAGTTTAAACTCAGGGAATCTTAATCTTTTTACCAGCCAGTTAAAACTTGCAAATAATTATGATAATATTGCTAAATTTATTCCCGAAAACGGCTTTATTCCTTACTTAGACTTACAATTAGAAGGGCGTGTTACGGAAACAAGTCGTTATCAATTAGTAGATAATTCCACCCCTAATGAAATTCAAGATATATCTAATTCATCCTTAAATACTGCACAAACAATTAGAATAAAAGCTAATGTAAAAGGTTGGAGTAATAACTTAACAAATAACATAGAATTAAGTAGTAGCCCCCAAAGAAGTCAAGGTGAAATTATATCTCTTTTAGGGGGAGGATTTTTTAATAATTTTGCCGAAGGAGATAGTAATATAGGGTTAGCAAATTTAGCTAGTGCAGCAGTTATTGGAAGTGTACAAGGACAGTTACAAAAAGCATTCGGATTTGATCAATTAAGGTTATTTCCTACTCAAATACTTAACCCTGAAAAACGTACATCGAGTTTTGCTTTAGGGGGAGAATTAGGTTTAGATATAACAGATAATTTGTCTATTTCTATTACTAAAATATTGACCAATGAACAAGATCCACAGTATAGTATTAGATATAGGATAAATGATCAAACTATTTTAAGAGGTTCAACGGATTTACAACAAGATAGTAGAGGGGTAATAGAATTTCAACATCGTTTTTAACCAAAACTATTTCATTTTGATAGAAAAAGATTTGTTTCAGTTTCTTGTTATTAATTGATGTTATGCAAAAATAGAATTAATTTTACCTACTTACTTAACATCTCACTACCAAATCCATTGATTTTTGTCAAACCGTTAAATCTCCATAACTTTTTACTTCAATCATTTTCATTAAACCTGATACCTGAAACCAATACTGAATACCTAAGTTTTATAACTTATTAATTAGTCTTTAATTACTTCAATAACAATACTTGCTTGATAATTTTCTTCTTTATCTAAGTAGTTTAATTGTTCTCCTGTGTTAAGGGCATTACGAGGCGCACTCCAAGGCTCAATACAAACGAAATCTTTATCTTTCAATGTCCAAAATACGAGAGTTGAGAATAAATCACTGTAAGTAATATCTATTTTTAAGTTACGTTTACCATCAATAAAAGATGCTTTATTACTATCAATTTTGGTAAAAGCAATATCTATTTCTGGTAAAGAATAATCTAGTTTTCCGTTAAATGGATAAGTTTTATTGGCATTTTTATTATAGTATTCTGTAGCTGGAATTTCTAATATTAATTGACTTTTATCGCCACAAAAAAAGTAAGGATGAAAACCGACAGAAAAGGGCATTTTTTCCTTTGATTTATTAGTGTATAGTTGCTCTATAATTAGCTTATTTCCTGCTAATTTATAGGTAAATTTAAGCTCAAATTCAAAGGGATAAACCTTCAGAGTTTCAGGGTTACTTGTTAAAGATAAAACGAGGTTGGCGCTATCATCTGTAGATTGACGAATAACTTGCCAAGGTAAATCTCTAGCAAAACCATGTTGTTTTAAAATATACTCTTTTTCTTGATAGTGGAAAATATTATCAGGCAAGTTACCACAAATAGGAAATAGTATGGGAATTCCGCCTCTAACACTTAATTGAGGGTTTTTAAATCTTTCTTGATCTAAGTATAATATTTTTTGTCCTTGAATTGTCCAATCTGTAATAATTCCTCCTTTTTCTGGTACAATTTCTAACCGAGAATTTGTTTCTAAATCTTTTAATATATAGGTTAAATAATCTTCTTGTTTGATAGCGATATTAAACATAATTAGAGAGAGAAAAATTGTTGTAAATAATAAATTAAAATTCCACCAAAAACTGGTACAGTCAAATTATCAATGCCGATATAAGAAATAGTTTCTAAGATAGTAACAAAAATACCAACTATTAAAGCAATTATCATATTTTCTAGTTGCCAATTATCGGTATAAGTTAACACTATTACGGTTATCAATATACTAACAAAAGTCATGGTTAATGAACCTTCCCAACTTTTTTTATTTCCCCATACTTGATAAGAATTTTTCCCCCATTTTTTCCCGATTAATGCTGCCATACCATCGCCATAACTCATGATTAAAATTCCCATCACGGTATATTGTTGTTGTCCATTTTCCCAAAAGAATCCTGTTAAAATACCTATACTCATAGCATAAAATAATGTACCTAAACTTTTTCTTCCTACTCCGTTAACGCTAGGTAATATGGGCAAAAAATAAGATGTGATGGCAACAAAAGAAGCTATGATAGACGCAAAGATAATAATAAAAGTGGGAATATGAAACCACCATGCCAATAGAATAACGTTACCAGTGCCGATGTGAACAATTTTACGAGTAAACTCACTATCAACTTTTGTGTAACGACGAGAAAATTCTGCGATTATTAATAAGATAGTAATATAAATAGTAACAATGGCAATAGGGAAATAATAAGTAGATAAATCAGTTAACATGATTCTTGGTAGAGGAATTGAAGACAGGAAAAGAGGCAATAATAGCGACACATAACCACCATAACGTATTAATTTGAGGGCGATACCAAACCGTATCAACTAAACCTTGAGTTGCTAAACCAGCTATAGCAGCTAAAGAAGCAATTATAACCATAGCTTGGGAATTATTTTTCGGTTTCATATATTTAATAATTCCTATTCCTCGATAAAAAGTTGCACAAATAACTCCTAGAAAGCTAAGAATACCTATAATTCCAGTTTCGAGAGTGATTTCAAGAAAAATGGAATAAGCACTTAAAGCGGTGAATTTGGTTTGCATATAGTTAGGGTAAATTTTATTAAAAACCTCATTACCCGGTCCTATTCCGATTAAAGGTGAATCTTGAAACATTTTAAATGCAGCTGTCCACACATTGATACGAAAATTATTACTACTGTCTCCTCTACCAGAAAAAATACTTAAAATTCTCAACCTCAAAGTTTCACTAAAAATAGCGCCAACTCCGAGTAAAGCGAAAAAACCACCAATGGCGATGGGTATTAACCATTTACGCCAAAAAGGAGTTAAATATTCATTCCACCAAAATTTTAACCCTAATAAAAAAATAATTCCAGTGACAAATAAAGCAATCCATGAGCCACGACTTCCAGTAAAATAAACACAAGCGGTATTAATAGCTAAGAGGAAACCAGCGAAGATTTTTTGAGGTAAAGTTTGCCAAAGTATTAAAGCAGCTACGGAAAAAGCCACAGCGGGAATTAAATAACTACCTAATAAATTAGGGTTGCCTAAATAGCTATAAACCCTTGTCGTATCAGCTAAAGGAGAAGTTGGATCATTCCATGTTGCAAGAGGCTTTACACCGAGAAATTGTTGCCTAATACCATAACTACTAATGATTAAGGAGGTTAAAAGATAAAATGTTGTTATCCATGAAAGTAATTTAGGATGACGAAAAACCCTCGTAGCTAAAGCAAAAAAGAGGAGATAAAGGGTAAATTTGATTAATCCGGAAAAGGCTTCAGATTTGAGAGGAGAAAAAGCCGTTGCTACTACAGAAATTAACCAATAAGCAAAAATCCATAAATGAATGGAAGTGATTTGATTAGTTTTGATTTCAGAAATGGTTAACAATGCCCAAAATATACCACTAGCGAATAAGATTAAACCAATAAGAGTATTATTGGTAAAAGGTGCAGCAATAATGACTAAGCAAATTAAAATAGTCGCAATAATATCTTGATAACCTAAAAGATAACTACTTGATTGCCAATGTGACAATAAACCAATAATTTTCCCAAGGATGCTGGTTTTACGCCAATAGAAAAGAGGTGATTTTGTTTCTTCTGAATATTCTGCTTGAGTCATGTTGAATGTCAATAATTAAGCATCGTGTGATTACGATAAACCATTAAAACATAAATATCGAAAGGCAACGACATCTTGACTTAATTTATTATTGTTTGCAAATGACTTCAATATTTAAGATGATTGTGCATTTTGCTAACTAGAATTGTTGTAACTTTATAAAAAAAAAGCCGTTTTTTATTCCCTTTAATTATGAGTACAAATTAAGTTATTGCTAACATTTTATCCACATTAGCAAAACTTAAATTAAGAGAAAAATTATTGAAAATTATCGAAAATTAGCTAAGAAAGTTTGTCCATCAATAGTCCCTTGTCCGATAATATTATTAATAGAGTTACGACTACCCAACTCAATATTAAAAAATCCTGTTGCCGAAGCCATACCAGAATTATTGACTTGGATTCTGATGCTATAAGCATCTTTTTGAGTTTGTTTTCCCTCAAAATTCATCACATTGCCATTTTTTAAACCTAAAGATATTCTGGCTTTTTGTCGATTATCTACAGTAATAGTGACAAAAGTAATATTTTGAGTTTGACGAGATTGTATATTTAACAAACCCTCACCAGTTTGCTGGATATTCAGGCTATTATTATTCCCACCAGAATTAGAATTGCTGTTATTTTCTCGGAAAAGAAGATTAAAATTTTGTCCATCAAGTCGTCCTTTACCATTTAATAAGGTAATATTATTATTGCGATACTCTAATAAAACATCTCCTGTTGCATCAGCATTACCAGAATTAGTTAGATTAATTCTTACCTGTTGGGAGGTTTGACGAGTAAATGTACCATCAAAGCGAATAGTTTGGTTATTATTTAAGATAATAGCTAAATTTGCTCTATTTCCTTTTAAAGTGACTGAAGCAGAATTGACATTTTGAGCTTTTCTATTACCTAATGTAAATGTGCCTTTTCCTTGACTTAATAAATTAATTTGATTATTTTGAGCTAATACTGGATTTTGAAAATTAGGATAAATAACTCCTAAAGGTGAAAATAATAAAGTTAAACCGATAAAAATACTAGAATATTTGCTAGTTTTAGATTGTAATTTCATCTTTTAAAAATTAATGTAATTCTCGAAATAAGTTAACACTAATCTAACACTTAAATAGCCACAAAGATCATTTCTTTCTTATTTTTTAATAAAAGTTGATATAAAATTTAAGGATTATCATGTTTATCCTAAAAGATTTTAAAATAGTTTTTGATTAATAATCCATTTCTCACGGATGATTTAGAATTAGTATAGGTAAGTTAATAAATTAAATTAATTATGTTTAATTAGCAGTGATTTATCCGCTATAAAATATCACCAATAATTTAGGAATATTATATATAATTATTAATTATGTTAAAAAAATTTTTAATAACCAGTTTTTGTCTAGGGTTAAATATTTTATTTCCTTTACCCATTAAAGCTGCTGAAAAAATTAATTTTGTCTATTCATCACTTATTTTTCCTCTCTCTATTGACTCCTTAGAAAAATTTGCGACTACAGGAGAAATGACTCAAGATTTAAAACAATATACCTCATCATTAGACAAAAACACTTTAGCAGAAATTAGAATTTACCTGAATAAATCTTATAATTTTGAAACCGTTACTTTATCAAAACTTACTCGCACTTCTTTAGGGGAAGATTTACTTAAACAACTAGGAAAAGTTATTTCTACCCATAAAGATAGAAACGGTTTTTATGCCATTAGAGGTGCTATTTTAACTACCGCTAATCAAAAGTCTTTTTGGACAATTTTAGATGTTTTACGCTCTTTTCCCACTGATTATATTTATGTTAATTTAGAATTATTAGTACAATTAAAAGATGATATTTTTATTTATCAAAGTTATAGAGAAGCCGTAGCAAAAGCAATTATTAATCAATCAAATATAGAGAAAGAAAAAGAAGGTATTTTAAACTTAGAAAGTCTCAATAATTTAAGTAAAAAAGGAAAATATAACGTTACAAAAGAAACGATTACTTTAACAAGAGAAGATTTAAGACAGACAAAACAAGGATTTGTCGGAGAATATAATTTTGAGGTAGATTTTTATTTTCCTAGTAATACTGAAGAAAAAAAGCCTCTTATCTTAATATCCCATGGATTTGGTTCATTAAGAGAGAATTTCGCCAACTTAGCCGAACATTTAGCCTCTTATGGCTTTATAGTTGCTATACCTCAACACGTTGGTAGTGACTTACAATATAGAGAAGAATTGTTAAAAGGTACGTTAAGCAGTGCCTTAAGTCCGATAGAATATATAGCAAGGCCTCAAGATTTAAGTTTTATTATCGATAAATTAACATTATTAGCCTCTCAAGACGAAAAATGGCGAAATAGAGTCGATTTAGACAAAATAGGAGCAATCGGAGATTCTTTAGGTGGTACAACAGTTTTATCTTTAGCGGGAGCACCTTTAAATATACCACAACTCAAAGTCGAATGTAGTCAAGATCAGGTGATTGTAAATACTTCATTAATATTGCAATGTCAAGGGAGTCATTTACCACCTCTTGAATATAATTTGCATGACTCAAGAATTAAAGCCGTAATCGCAACTCATCCTCTCACCAGTGGAATTTTTGGATCACAAAGCCTTAGTCAGATTAAAATACCTATTATGATAACAGGAGGTAGTAATGACGTGATTACCCCCGTAGTTATTGAGCAAATTCATCCTTTTATTTGGTTAAAAAGCCCATTTAAACATCTTTTATTTTATCAATCAGGCACTCATTTTAGTTCAACAAAACCAGCGAAAGAATTTACAGCAGATTATTTACCTGAGATTTTAATCGGAAATAATAGAGATGTTACTAGCAATTATTTTCAAGGAATAGCAGTGGCTTTTATGGAAAAATACTTAAATAATAACCAAGAATTTTTACCCTATCTTACTGCTAGTTTTGCTGAATTTTCCAAGGGAAAAAACTTACAAATAAATCAAATAACTAACCTTACTCCAGAAAATATTAAACAAATTTATGGTGATAATTTACCCTTAGAAATAGTACCACCTTTAGTAGTTTCTTTTCCCTTAGAAGATGATTATAATTCAATAATAGAAGAAATTAAAAACACTGGTATTTTAAAAGTAGCTTATCCCCAAAATAATTATCCTTTTGGTTATGTTAATAATCAAGGAAAATGGGGAGGTTTTTGTCAATTTTTAACCAAAGAATTAGCTAGTTATTTAGAAACTCAATTAGATTTACCTTTTCCCCTTGATATAAAAGTTTTTCCTTCTAATATTAATAATCGTTTTAATTTAGTAAAAGAGAATCAAGTTCATTTAGAATGTGGTAGTAATATTATCAGAGAAGAAAATAATCAAGTTAGTTTTTCACTACCTTTTTTCGTCACGGGTAATTACTTCTTAATCCCAAAAACTTTGACTAATAAATTTAATCCTAATCAATCCCTTGAAAATTTCAAAATAGGAGTTTTAAAAAATACTAATACTGATAACTTTTTACAGAATAAATATCCTAAAACTAAACCCATATATTTTGAAGGAATAGAAGGGAAAAAACAAGAAATTGAAGCCTTGAAAAATAATTCTATTGATGCCATTATGGATACTCAAATTTCCTTAGAAAATCAGTTATCTTCTCTAAATAATTCTCAAGATTATCAAATAGTGCCAACTCTACCATTAAATTGTGATTACTACGGTTTACTTTTGCCAAAAGGAGATAAACAATGGATAGAAACTATTAATAATTTCCTCACTAAAGCCTCTTTAACACAAAAATATTTTTCCTCTGAAATTCAATCTAATTTAATTAATAATTTCAACTATTGTCTCAATTTGAATAAAGAATAGATAACGAGGAAAGAGGGAATTAGAAAGAAAACACGGAAAAATATTAAGAAAACAGGGAAAAATATTAAATAGTCTATAAACCCATTATTTAAAACCTAAAATCTGAAACCTACCTTAATTAGTTAAAATTGCCCTAATAATCTTACTTCAGGATGTAATAAGATTGACCATTTTTTCTCAACTTCTTCCTGCACATGATTAATTAAAGTAAAAATATCTCTAGCCGTAGCATTATCAGAATTAATAATAAAATTAGCATGACGATGAGAAACTTGCGCCCCCCCAATTTGACAGCCTTTTAAGCCAATTTGCTCGATTAACCACCCTGCCGCCTTGGGATAAGGATTACGAAAAACACTACCACAGCTAGGCTTATCATAGGGTTGAGTATTTTTACGAATTCTAAAGTTATTAGTAGTAATTTTTAACATTTCTTCCCTTGCCATACCCGATTGTAAGGAGAAACTAGCTTTTAACACTAAGGCTTGTTTATTTTGTAATCTTGAAGAACGATAAGCATATTCTAAATCAGCCCTAGATAAAATTTCAATACTACCATCTCCATAGGCAACTACGGCATTAACTAAAATATCTCCTATACAGCCCTTATGAGCCCCAGCATTCATCACCACAGCTCCCCCAACGGTGCCGGGGATACCTACAGCCCAATCCAAGCCTTGCCACCCTTTTTTTGCGGCTTTCCATGCTAGTTTAGGTAAAGAATATCCTGCCCCAACGGTTATAGTATTACTTTCTTCATCAATGCTATAGTCTTTGAAATGACGAGTGTTTAAAACTAAACCTGAAATACCAGTATCACTCACAAGTAAATTAGAACCAGCACCCAAACAAGTAAAGGGAATTTGTTGTTTTTCTATCCACTCAAAAATAGCTTGAATATCGTCCCATGTTTGTGGCTCAACATACCATTGAGCAATACCTCCCACTCGGTAAGAAGTATATTGAGATAAAGCTACGGAATGATGGATAAGGCATTCACTTCCTTTTAATGAGATAGGACTTTTTAAAGAGTCTGTTTGTATATTTTTCATAACATTTTCACTCCACACAAATTAACCGAAAAGAAGAAGACTGTTGAGATAAAATTACTTATTACTTATTACTTATTACTTATTACTTATTATTTAATTTAGGCCGCTTGTGCTAAAGATTCATGATTGAGTTTTAGCAATTGAGGTATAATCTGATTGAGATTTCCTGCACCTAAAAACAAGGTTAAGTCTTGAGGTTGGATAAAGTCAGCCAAAAATGCTGTCATGGTAGATAAATTATCATGATAATAGACTTTGGGATGATATTTTTTAACTGTTTGGGCAAGTTTTTCTCCGTCAATACCAGTAGTGTTAGTTTCTCCAGCACTATAAATATTCGTCAAAATCACTACATCAGCTTGAGTAAAACATTGGGCGAATTCTTGTAAAAAAGTAGCTGTGCGACTATAACGGTGAGGTTGAAAAATAGCCACTAATCTTTTGGCTTGATATTGAGGTAATCTTGCCTTAGCTGCTTGTAATGTACAAAAAATTTCTCTAGGATGATGAGCATAATCATCAATTAATGTCGAACCTTGATAAGTTCCTTTGTACTCAAATCTTCTTTTTGCACCTTCAAATGTACTTAAGGCTTGAGCAATGATATTAAATTCTAAACCTAATTTACGTCCTAGGGCGATGGCGG
The DNA here is from genome assembly GCF_041753295.1 of Geminocystis sp. NCBI lineage: Bacteria > Bacillati > Cyanobacteriota > Cyanophyceae > Chroococcales > Geminocystaceae > Geminocystis > Geminocystis sp. Next base: position 20,379 of record NZ_JBGSUU010000085.1, on the reverse strand, counting down.
CTAAAGCATTACTAATGTTATGATCTCCTGATAATAATAAGGATATATCACCTAATAAATGACCATTTTCCCAAATTTGTGCTTGACTTCCGTAAGGAGTATGGATGAGATTTTTAGCTATATAATTAGCGTTACTATCAGGGTTTAAACTATAAGTGAGAGTAGCCTTGATATTTTCTTTGATAACGGGGCAATCAACACAAGCAATAACAGTATTAGATTGAGCAGAAAATTCTTGAAAAATATTAATTAATTGTTCTAAAGATTCATAATGATCAGGATGATCCAATTCTATATTCGTAATAATACCAAATTCAGGATGATGTTTCACTAAAGATCCGTCAGACTCATCAGCTTCTGCTACTAAATAAGGACTTTTACCTAAACGAGCATTACCTTCCCAAGCGGTAACTTCTCCTCCTATAATCACTGTAGGATCTAAACCGCATTCTAATAACATATAAGCAATTAAACTACTCGTGGTAGTTTTACCGTGAGTTCCAGCAACGGCAATACTCTGATAATCTTTAATTAAAGCGGCTAATAAATCTGAGCGATGATAAATAGAATAACCTTTATTGACTGCCTCTTGATACTCTGTATTGTTATCATGAATAGCCGTAGAACAGATGATCTGAGCTTGACAGTTATTACTTTCTGTGGTATCGTAAGCAAGGGAATCTACCTTAGAGTTAGTTATTTTGTGGAGATTTTCAGGGATTTGAGTAGTAAAAATTTGTGTGCCAACGGATTCTAAACGTTCCGTTATATGAGTAGTGCGGATGTCAGATCCAGAAATGGGAAAGTCTCTTTTGGCTAAAATATAGGCTAATGCAGACATTCCAATACCACCAATGCCGATAAAATGAAACGGCTTTCCGCTTAAATCTATTTCTTTCATTTGTCTATTCTCCTTGCACACCAAATAAAGTAGTAATATAAATTTGTTTTAATGATATACTGATTTTTGTAAATCATACCAGCATTTTTCGTTTTATTATTTATTTCTCTAGGATTATAAATAAGTTTCTCATCAATGACTAATATTTACTTTATATAACATTAATAAATTTTTATCTAATGACGTATTTTTGATTAAAAAGTTCCTTTCTTTAATAAGAATACTTAGCATAGTTTTTTTATGGCAAATTGTAAACTTCATGATTGATACCTTGATACTAGAAAGCGATTTAAGTAAATATGATAAAAGATTAAGAATATCTCCTTTTGATCCTAAAATGTATATTTGTAGAGGAATGATATACTTTAAACTAGGGCGATTGCTTGAATCATTGCAAGATTTTAATAAAGCAGAAGAATTAAACCCCCAACTAACTCCCTATCTCTGGCAAAGAGGTATAACTTATTATTATTTAGGCAAATATAGTAAAGGTGCAAGACAATTTGAGTTAGATTTAAGTGTCAATTCTCAGGATGTAGAAGAAACTCTTTGGTACTATATTTGTATCGCTCAATTAGAAAATTCCTTAACAGCAATGGAATTATTATTTCCGATTAACCATGATTTGCCTTTATTTATGCGTGATATATATCAACTTTTTGCGGGGAAATTATCTGTAGAAAAACTTTTATATTCCCTTAAAACTCAAAATATTCGAGATTTATTTTATATTAATCTTTATATTGGTTTATATTATGAAGCGCAAAAAGATTCCATAAACTCTCTTTTATATATTAATCAGGCTATTAATTATAAAATTGATGATTATATGTGGTATCTTGCCTGTCTTCATAATCAATTGAGACGAAAGTATTAATTCAAACCATATAAAACCATAGAAAGGGAGAAGATTTTATTTTATCCTCCGATTCTACAAAGAAATTTTCAACAAATCTTAGTTATTAATGATTAATTTTAAACGAGTTTGATCCATAGCTTTTTGATTTAGTAATAACCATGTTTCCACTAAGTCTGGACCATGTAATTCTCCTGTTAAACCTACCCTTAAAGATCTCATTACTAAACCTTTTTTTACTTTTAAATCCTTAGTAATTTGTTTGATAATATCATTGGCTTCTGACAAAGTCAAATCAGATTTTATCCCCTTTATTACTGCTTCTAAAACCTCTTTAACGCCTTCTTGAGTAAGAAATTCTGTGGCTTCTGGGGAAGAAATAATACCTCCCTTCAAAAATAAAGCCGCTTCTTTCACTCCATCGGTAAGACGAGTTAAACTAGGCGCAATTAAGGCAGTAAGTTGTAATAACCAATCCTTATCTGTATCAATATTAAATTGATAACCTGCTTCTTGCCAATAAGGAATTAATAAGGATAACAATTCTTCTGAAGATAATTTATGTAAATACTGACTATTTAACCAATCTAACTTATCCCAATCGAATTTTGCTCCAGCTTTATTCACTCTTTCTAAACTAAACTTCGTCGCAGCTTCAGACAGGGTAAATATTTCTTCCCCATCAGGAGAAGTCCACCCTAATAATGTCATATAATTAACTAATGCTGGGGCAATAAATCCCATCTTGCGAAAATCATCAATAGAAGTTACACCATCTCGTTTAGACAGTTTTTTACCTTCTGAGTTTAAAATTAATGGTGTATGAGCAAATTCAGGTACTTTCACCCCTAATGCTTGATATAATAAAATTTGTTTAGCTGTATTAGCAATATGATCTTCTCCTCGAATCACATGACTAATATTCATCTCAATATCATCCACCACTACTGCTAAATTATACAACGGTTGTCCAAAGCGATCGCCGTCATTTTCGGGGGTGCGTGCAATTACCATATCACCGCCTAAATCACTACCTTGCCATGTAACGTTACCTCTAACTAAATCATGCCATACAATTTTTTCATGGTCATCAATTTTAAATCTAATAACAGGTTTTCTGCCTTCACTTTCAAATTTAGCGATGTCTTCTAAAGATAGATGACGATGACGATTATCATAACGAGGCGCTAGATTATTAGCTTTTTGAGTTTCTCGCATAGCTTCTAATTCCTCAGAAGTACAATAACAAGGATAAGCTAAACCCTTATCAAGTAAAGTTTGGATAGCTTGACGGTAAAAATTTAATCTCTGAGTTTGAAAAAATGGTCCTTCATCCCAATTCAACCCTAACCAACTCAATCCAGACTTAATATTATCAGTATATTCTGGTTTAGATCTCTCTAAATCTGTATCTTCAACTCTTAAAATAAATGTACCTTGATGATGCCTTGCAAACAACCAATTAAATACTGCTGTACGCGCTGTACCTATATGTAAGTTACCAGTAGGAGATGGTGCTATTCTAACTCTAACGGACATGATTAATTTGTATAATAATTTCTGTAGCCTCTTATTTTATCTTACTTAACCATCAAATAATTTCATTACCCCATGAAAAAAACCAAAAAACATCTTAAGCATCAAGACTTCATTTCATTAAAAATTAATGTACTATTTTTTACTAAGACTTGCTAAAACAAGAGAAAACAAGTTATAATGGTTAAGCGTGTTATGGGTGCGTAGCTCAGATGGATAGAGCAACTGCCTTCTAAGCAGTCGGCCACAGGTTCGAGTCCTGTCGCACCCGTTGATAGTAATAAATATCAAGTTATTTTTGCCCTAGGGTAAAATGTCGTTTTACGATATAATAATCTAAATTATGGGCAATGTCCCTACTTTAACCTTCCGTTGATAGACAATAATGAGTGATTATATTTTTGGTAGAGTTTTAACCGCAATGGTAACACCTTTTAACGAGGACTTAACTGTTAATTATGGTGTCGCTGAAAAATTAGCTGATCATTTGGTTAATAATGGTAGTGACGGCTTAGTTATTTGTGGCACTACTGGTGAATCTCCTACCCTCGAAAGTGAGGAAAAATATGAGTTACTGAAAGTTGTTAAAAAAGCAGTAGGTCATCGTGGTAAAGTTCTTATGGGTACTGGCTCAAATTCTACCGCTAAAGCCATCAAAGATACTCAGAAAGCCAGTAAAATCGGTATTGATGGTAGTTTGCAAGTTGTCCCTTACTATAATAAACCACCTCAAGAAGGATTATATCAACACTTTAGAGCCATCGCTCAATCTTGTTCTGATGTACCCATAATGTTGTATAATATACCGGGAAGGACAGGAAAAAACTTAGAAGCCCAAACCACTGCAAAATTAGCTCAAGATTTAGATAATATAGTCGCCATCAAAGAAGCTAGTGCAGATTTAGAACAAAGTGCTAAAATAAGAATGTTTGCACCTTCAGATTTTTTGATTTATTCAGGAGAAGACTTTTTAACCCTACCGATGATGAGTGTAGGAAGTGTTGGAGTTGTCAGTGTTGCTAGTCATTTAGTCGGCAACCAAATGCAAAAAATGATTAGAGGTTACGAAAAAGGTGATAACATTTTAGCTCAAGAAATTCAACAAAAATTGTATAATTTATTTAAAGTTTTGTTTTGTAATACTAATCCCATTCCAGTCAAGTTTGCCCTTCAATTAATAGGTTGGGATGTTGGTAATGTCAGATTACCTTTAACTTCTTTGCCAATAAACCAGCAACAAGAAGTAGAGAAAGTTTTAAAAGATTTGAGCTTATTATAAATAGTAAATATCGTTAAATTAATACTATTTTAAAGTCAGATAAAAAGTTTTTTTCATTAAATGAAAGAGATAAAATAAATTGTTTTTTTTGAGGAGGGAATAAATAATGTTTTTTACATAGAACATTTTGTAGTAAAGGCTTTAGTCTTTCGATTTTATAATGGTAATTTAAGTTTATTTTTACTATATTCTTAAACTCAAAAAATCCTAAAAGGCTAACTGTAATAATTAATTTTAGTTTTTAATCACATTTATTTATCAAGAAAAGGAAACATCAAATATGTATAAAGTTCAAGCAAGAAAAAGAAAAACTACAGCCCCTGAAAAACCTGTGGTAATCCTTCCATCAAGAAATAATAAGCCGTTATTAAAAGTTATTCCTCTCGGTGGTTTGCATGAAATAGGTAAAAATACTTGTGTTTATGAGTATGAAGACGAAATTATTTTAGTGGATGCGGGTATTGGTTTTCCTACGGATGGAATGCACGGTATTAATGTTGTTTTACCTGATATGACTTATTTGAAGGAAAATCAACAAAAAATAAAAGCTATGATTGTAACTCATGGTCATGAAGATCATGTGGGAGGTATTCCCTATCACCTCAAACAAATTGACACCCCCATAATTTATGGTCCTCGTTTAGCTATGGCTCTTTTGCGTGATAAACTAGAGGAATCTGGATTACATGAGCGTACTATCATTAAAACGGTTTCTCCTCGGGAAGTTGTCAAAATAGGAAAACATTTTAAAGTCGAGTTTATTCGTAATACCCATTCTATCGCCGATAGTTTTACCCTAGCAATTCATACCCCCATCGGTGTTTTAATTCATACGGGAGATTATAAAATTGATCATACTCCTGTAGATGGTGAATATTTCGATTTACACCGTTTAGCTCAATTAGGGGAAGAAGGCATCTTATGTTTATTAGGAGATTCCACTAATTCTGAAGTACCCGGTTTTACACCCTCAGAAAGAGCAGTTTATCCCGGATTAGAAAAGGTTTTCAACCAAGCATCAGGGCGTTTAATGGTAACAACTTTTTCTACTTCTGTACATCGGGTTAATATGTTATTAGAGTTAGCGATGGAATATAATCGTAAAGTAGGCGTAGTGGGACGTTCGATGTTAAACGTGATCGCTCATGCTCGTAATTTAGGATATATCAAAGTACCTGATAATTTATTTGTGCCTTTACGCAATTTAAGCGGTTTACCAGAAAATGAGGTATTAATTCTTTGCACTGGCTCTCAGGGTGAAAAATTCGCCGCTATGACAAGAATATCTAAGGGCGAACATCGGCAGGTAAAAATTCGTCAAGGTGATACCATTATCTTTTCTGCTAGTCCGATTCCGGGTAATACTATTGCGGTAGTTAATACTATAGATCGTTTAATGATGCAAGGGGCAAACGTAGTTTATGGGAAACAAGCAGGGGTTCATGTTTCTGGTCATGGTTGTCAAGAAGATCAAAAATTAATGTTATCCCTTGCTAAACCTAAGTTTTTTGTACCAGTACACGGTGAGCATAGAATGTTAGTACAACACTCGAAAACTGCTCAAAGTGTTGGTATTCCTCCAGAAAATATCGTAATTATCCAAAATGGTGACACCATTGAATTAACGGCAGATAGTATCGGTAAAGGGAATAAAGTGCCTTCGGGTATTCAATTAGTTGATACTGCTGGGGTAGTTCATGATAGTGTCATGGAAGAGCGTCAACAGTTAGCTGAAGATGGTGTTATTACTATTGCGGCTAGTATTGATAATCAAGGGCGTTTATTAAGTCAACCACAAATTAATTTGCGTGGTGTGGTATGCCAAATTGAAATAGCTTCCCTTGAGCGGATGATTATTCGTACTATTGATAAAACGATTACAGATCGGGTCAAAAGTAGTTTACTATTAAATGGTCATGATGATGTTAATTGGACCAGTATCCGCATTGATGTAGAAACAAATTTAGGACGATTAATTCAACGAGAATTAAATAGCGAACCTTTAGTTATATTTATGCTACAGTTACAGGAAAATACTCCTAAAACTATTGCTGATAATGGTAACGGGAATATTACTGAAGTTATTACTCCGAAAGAAGAGGAAGAAATAGATTCTAAATTTACTCGTCGTCGTCGTAAAACCACTGTTTCTGTTTAACTATAAATCTTTTAACTCCAATTCTGAAAGCCTCCTAACCTCGCAATTCTAGGAAATTGAATGAGAAGAAGTTCCCTAACCCCCAATTCTGGGGGAATTGAATGAGAAGAAACCCCCTAACCCCCAATTCTGGGGGAATTTTTATCCTCAAAAAAGTTGTTTAAAAATAACCCTCATTTGTCAATTTTGACAATAAGTCTCTTGATTATTTTTGCCAGAATATGAGAGCATTAACAATATAATCTTGAAAGAGTGTTTAAGTAAGATGAGTGATGTAATTACCCTTAAAAATTTACAAAAAAGTTACGGTCAAGTAAAAGCTCTGAAAAATATCTCTTTTTCCGTCAAAACTGGCGAAATTTTTGGTTTATTAGGACCAAATGGAGCAGGAAAGACTACCACTATCCGATGCTTAACTACCCTTGCTCAACCTGACTCTGGAGAGATTTTAGTTGGTGGTGTATCCGCTATTACTCAACCCAAACAAGTTCGCCAAAAGTTGGGTTATGTGGCTCAAGAGGTTGCTATTGATAAGGTTTTAACGGGAAGAGAGTTATTAAATTTACAAGCCTCTCTCTATCATTTACCTCTGTCTCTGGCAAAAAAAAGAATTGATCAATTATTGAATTTATTAGGCTTACAAGAATATAGCGATCGCCAAACAGGCACTTATTCAGGGGGTATTCGTAAACGTCTTGATTTAGCAGCAGGATTGCTTCATCAACCCCAAGTGTTAGTATTAGATGAGCCTTCGGTGGGTTTAGACATCGAAAGTCGCACCATCGTCTGGGATTTTTTGCGTCAACTTAAATTAGCAGGTACAACAGTATTAATTACTAGCCATTATTTAGAAGAAATAGACGCATTGGCAGATAGATTAGCTATTATTGATCAGGGTGAAGTTATTGCCGAAGGTAGCCCTTCTTCTTTAAAAGATCGTTTAGGTGGCGATCGCATTACCTTAAAAATTAGGGAATTTGCTAACTTAGAAGAAGCACAAAAAGCAAAAGAAAAATTATCATCACTGCCTTTTGTAGAAAATATTATCATTAATCAAACTCAAGGCAATTCATTAAACCTAATTGTTACCCCAAAAAGTAATCCTATTAGTAAAATAGAACAAACTCTCATAGAAAATGATTTGCCGATGTTTAGTATCAGTCAATCTCGCCCTAGTTTAGACGATGTTTATTTAGCCGCAACAGGAAAAACCTTGATTGATGCCGAAATAGAAGCCTCTAATAATCGAGATTTGAAAGCAGAAAAAAAACAAGCGATGAAATAATTAGGAATGAGTAATTAGGAATTGAAATAATTTCTTTTTTTCAACTCTTAGAAGATTAAACTTATTTATATTTTTTATTAAACAGAAATAATTATGACTCAAAGTATTTCCCCTAACCAATTTACAGAAATTTTAGCTCCTAATTTAGATACTCAAATAGAGGTAAAAAATAGTATTTTTATGGACTTTTTACAAGAAACTTTAGCACTAACAAAACGTTTATTTATTCAGTTAAAACGTCGCCCTTCAAGCCTTGTGGCTGGAGTTATTCAACCTTTTATGTGGTTAATTTTATTTGGTGCTTTATTTTTTAATGCTCCTGAAAATTTATTTGAAAATAACATAACCTACGGACAATTTTTAGCACCCGGTATTATTATTTTTACCGCTTTTTCTGGAGCTTTAAATGCTGGTTTACCCATCATGTTTGATCGAGAATTTGGCTTTTTAAATAGACTATTAGTAGCACCTCTCGCCTCTCGTTTTTCCATCGTGGCAGCTTCCACTATTTATATTATCACCCTCAGTTTTATTCAAACCGCCGTTATCATCATTGCTAGTGCTTTTATTGGTGCTGGTTTACCTCATCTTTTGGGATTAGGTGCGATCGCCTTAATAGTATTTTTGATCGTATTAGGAGTAACAGGGCTTAGTCTCGGTTTTGCCTTTGCTTTACCCGGGCATATTGAATTATTAGCCGTTATTTTCGTAATCAATTTACCTTTATTATTTGCGAGTACGGCGTTAGCGCCTTTGTCATTCATGGCAGGATGGTTACAAATTATTGCCAGTTTAAACCCCTTAACTTATGCCATCGAGCCTATACGCTATATTTATCAAAATAGTGATTGGAGTTTCGCTAGTGTCGTAATGAATACCCCTTGGGGTAATTTTAATTTTGTGACGGTTTTATGTTTATTACTCGCTTTTGATGTAGTAATTTTATTATCAATTAAGCCTTTATTAAGTCGTCGTTTTGCTTAAAAAAATCATCCAAAATATCTTGATTTTCTCTTTAAAAAGTAAGGGTGGTATCACCCACAAGAAAGATGTAAGTGCATAAAAATACTGATTTTCAAAAAATTGATGATAATAAAATGAGTAAAAAACAAAAAAAAGGAAACAAATAAAATTAATATTCAGTCAAATATATAGTAATCCTATTATGTGAGGTTTTAGCTGTTTATATTCATTTAAAATTAACCAATGATTTAAAGATTGCTATAAGCATTAAAGCATTTAGGGATTATATATTTTAAAATTAATAAGAATAACTAAAAATCTTTGTTGCCTCTTCCTCTTACCTTTTACCTTTTCCCTACTTACTTATTAATAACTTAGAGAGATAAATCGATGAAAAATATCACTAATTCAAAAATTGTAGCTAGTATAATAATTAGCTTGAGTTTAATTACCATAACTCATAACTCTGTTAACGCTCAAACCATTAAAAATGGGCAACCGCAACCTTTTCAAAGTAACGAAAAAAATCCTTTTTATGGAGACGGTATTAACCCCATGGATTTAATTCACAACGCCAACTTTTTTAATAGTCGTAATGGTGCGGATTTCGCTGAAGATACTAACCAGAATATTAACTCGGCTGCCGAAGATTTCAAACAACAACAGCAAAAAAGAATGATAGAAATGCAAAAACAGAAAGAATCAACGGAAATAAATAATTAATTGTGCCCCTAAATCCCCTACTTTGGGGACTTTTTTTTGTTTATAGGATGAAAGTGCTTTACAATAAAAGGTTCATTAAGTTTAGCATTCAGCGATTAGAATTTAATAATTAAAAGTGTTAGAAAACTTTGCTGAAAATATAGACAAATGATTTAGGAATAGGATGTATCTAAAACCCGAAACTTAAAACATGAAACCCGAAACCTAAAACCTGAAACCCGAAACCTGATACTTGATACTTTTTCAGTACAAGCACAATACTTAAGTAATCACAGTGGGTACATCACGACGAGTAAACTTCTTAATGTGGGCGATTTCTTCGGCAATGGTGATTAATTCCCCTAAAGCTTCTTGGGTATCTAAATTCTGTTTACTAACATCAGGTTCATAGCTTTCGAGATATACTCTTAAAGTAGCACCTTTTGTCCCTGTACCCGAAAGACGAATAATAATTCTGGAATTGTCAGTAAAAACGATACGAATACCCTGATTTGTGGTGATACTACCATCAACAGGATCAGTGTAACTGAAGTTATCTACATAGGCAACAGTATAATTACCAAATTGTTTACCTTTTAATGTCTCAAATTGGCTGTTAACATGATTTACTAATTCGTTAGCGCCTTCGGTAGCTACTTCTTCATAGTCATGACGGGAATAAAAATTACGCCCGTATTCTTGCCAATGAGATTTAACAATCTGTTCGACAGATTCACCTCTTACCGCTAAGATATTTAACCAGAAAAGTACTGCCCAAAGTCCATCTTTTTCTCGGATATGATTTGAACTTGTACCGAAACTTTCCTCACCACAGATAGTAGCTTTATCTGCATCTAATAAGTTACCAAAAAATTTCCATCCCGTTGGGGTTTCATAACAGTTAATACCCAACTTCGTGGCTACCCGATCTACTGCACCACTGGTTGGCATTGAACGAGCTACACCTTTTAAACCTTCTTTGTATCCCTTCACTAAATGAGCGTTAGCCGTCATGACTGCTAAACTATCGCTAGGATTAACGAAAAAATTACGCCCTAAAATCATATTGCGATCGCCATCACCATCAGAAGCCGCACCAAAATCAGGGGCATTGTCAGAAAATAAGACATCAACTAAACTTTTAGCATAAACTAAATTAGGATCAGGATGTCCGCCACCGAAATCTTCCAAAGGCACACCATTAATCACAGTGCCAGTTTTTGCCCCTAATTTACCCTCAAAAATAGCTTTAGCATAAGGACCAGTGACGGCGTGTAAAGAATCCATACACATAGTAAAATTGCCGTTAAGGAGCATATTTTTAATTAAGTCAAAGTCAAAGAGAGATTCCATTAATTCAAGATAAGGAATAACAGAATCAATAACTTCCACATCCATCGTACCTAATTTAAAAGAACTAACATGATCTAAATTAATATCACCAGACTCTAAAATTTGATATTGTGTGATAGATTTTGTCTGAGCAAAAATTGCTTCTGTAACTTTTTCTGGAGCGGGGCCACCATTGCTAATATTGTATTTTATGCCAAAATCTCCGTTAATTCCTCCGGGGTTATGAGAAGCAGAGAGAATAATTCCACCGTAGGCTTGATTTTTACGAATCATCACCGAAGCCGCAGGAGTTGATAAAATACCCTTTAAACCAACTAAGATTCTACCAACACCATTAGCGGCAGCCATTTTCAGGATAATTTGAATTGCCTCACGGTTATAATAACGTCCATCCCCTCCTAAAACAAGGGTTTTTCCTGTCAAACCTTCAAGACTATTAAAAATAGACTGAACAAAATTTTCTAAATAATGGGGTTGTTGAAAAACTGTAACCCCTTTGCGTAAGCCTGATGTACCCGGTTTTTGATCATTAAAAGGTTGAGTTTTGATTGTAATGATACTCATATTAGACAGTAAAGTTACTTAAATTTTTCTGTTTATGCCCTTAATGTATCAGTAAAAAGTCAGAAATCTAAATATCAAAAAAACATTTTTACTTTTTCCTCATCACATTAGAATTTAAACACGGTGAAACTGCAGTTATTATTACCTATTAACTACTTTTATAATTATAAAACGGGACAATTTCAAACAAACTATGACAAATAAATTATCTCACCTCAATGACCAAGGAGAAATTAACATGGTAGATGTTTCTTCTAAGTCTCAATCTATCCGTGAAGCCACTGCATCGGGAAAAGTGGTTATGGCAAAAGAAACCTTTAAGCAAATTCAATTAGGCAATACACCGAAAGGAGATATTATCGCAACGGCAAAAATAGCAGGTATCATGGCAGCAAAACAAACATCAAATTTAATACCTTTATGTCATCCTTTACCCTTACAAAAAATTGCTGTAGTAATTACTGGAAATGAGCAACTAGCTTGTTATGACATTGAAGTTACCGTCAAAACTAAAGCAGAAACAGGAGTAGAAATGGAGGCTTTAACGGCGGTATCCGTTGCCGCTTTAACGATTTATGATATGGCTAAAGCAATAGATAAATCAATCACCATTACCGACATTAAATTAGTTAGTAAAAGGGGTGGAAAGTCAGATTATTTGTCTTTATAGTTAAAAAAATTGTAATTTTAATGATAATCGGTAGGGGCGCAACATAATACGCCCTGATTGATTTTGAAACTTCTTTAAAACAAAGAAGCAAAGATCAAAATTTTACCAACTAGATTTTACTACACCGGGTAATAAACCTTCATGAGCCCATTCTCTGAGTACGTTACGAGATAATCCAAAATCACGATAGTAACCTCTAGGTCTTCCTGTTACCCAACAACGATTACGTTGACGGTGACGAGAACTATTTAAGGGGAATTTTTGGAACTCACGTTGTAACTCAAATTTTTCTAAAGGATCACTCGCTTGGTGGATTTTTTCTTTCAAGTCTGCTCTTTTTTCAGCATATTTAGCTACTAACTTGGCACGTTTTGTTTCCCGTGCAATCATTGATTTTTTAGCCATTTAAACTATTTTTGAATATTGAATATTAAGTTAAATATAAACACAACATTCTCTATCATAACCGATCTACCGAATAATTTTCATTAATATTTATTAGGCAACGAAAAACTTATCTCCAGTTTACCGAAGTTTGTGGTTAGAGATTAAGTTAAAGGTTTTTTATTCTCAATTCTTAATTATGTTATGCTAGTAAAGTTGAGCAAAATTGCTCGGATAATAAACTTAAGTAAAATTGTTATCGTAAAGCGCGATTCGTTAAAAGGAAAAAATAGTAATTTTTATGAAAATAACTCAGGAGAAACTTCCTGCTAGTCAAATCGGTTTAGAAATCGAGATTCCTGCAGAAATATCAAAAAATACCTACGAAAAAGTTGTTAAAGAAATAGCTAAAACTACCAACATTCCTGGATTTCGGAAAGGAAAAATACCTCGTCCAATTTTGTTGCAACGTTTAGGTAGTCAAAGAATAAAAGGTGCTGTTTTAGAGGAATTAATCCAAGAAAGTATCCAAAAAGCAGTTGAACAAGAATCTATTAATGTTTTAGGAAACTATCAATTAATTTCTGATTTTGAAGAGTTAGTTAATAACTATCAACTCGATGGAAATTTTACTTTTAAAGCCTCCGTTGATGTACCACCTGAAGTAACTTTGGGACAGTATCAAGGTTTACAAGTCCAAGCAGAAGAAGTGCTTTATAACCCCGAAGATGTTGATAAATTAATTGATGAACGTCGTCAAAAATTAGCTACTTTAATCCCTTTAGAAAATCGTAGCGCACAAATGGGAGATGTCGCCGTAATTGATTTTGCTGGGCGTAAACCTACAGAAAATGATGAAGAAGGAGAAATTATCCCCGGCACTGAAGCTAAAGAATATCAAATAGAATTAGCAGAAGGTAAATTTATCCCCGGTTTTCTTGAAGGTGTGGCTGGAATGAATATTGGTGAGACAAAAAAACTTACCTTAACTTTCCCCGAAGATTACGCACAGGAAGATTTAGCTGGAGAAACCGTTGTTTTTACCGTTACTCTTCAAGATTTGAAAGAGAAAGAATTGCCTGAATTAGACGATGATTTCGCTAAAGAAGTAAGCGAATTTGAAACTATGGCGCAGTTGAGAGAATCTTTAGAGAAGCAGTATCACGAAAAAGCCGCTAATGATACTAAACAAAGTATTCATGCCGCCATCGTTACTGAATTATTAAAACACACTACTATTGAGTTACCTCATACAATGCTAGAGGAAGAAGTGCAAAATATCCTCATGCAAACCGCTAACCAACTTCAAAGTTATGGCATGGATGTTAACCAGTTTTTCACCCGTGATGTGGTGACTAAAATGCGTGAAACTGCTAAACCTGAAGCTAGTAAAAATCTTCACACAACCCTGATTATAGAGAAAATTGCTGAACAAGAATCTATTACTGTTAGTGATGAGGAAGTAACTGCTAAAACCATTGAAATCAAGTCAACTCTTAAAGAGCGTGATGTCGATGAAGTTAAGTTACAAAAGTATGTTAAGCATGATTTATTAGCAGAAAAAACCCTCGATTGGTTACAAGAAAAAACTCAAGTAGAATTAGTGCCTTTTGGTAGTTTAACTAAAGAGGAAGAATCTACCGATGAGGAAATTTCTGAGGAAGAGTCTAACGCTGATAGTTAAGTTTTAATAACGAAAATTATCCCCTAGAAACTTAAATTGTTGATGTTTATAATTAATTATCAATTAATCTAGGTTTCTTTTTTTTATGATTAACTAAGTAAATCAAATTTATATTTGGTGCGCAGTGCATCACCCTCTTTTTTAATTTAAAATATTATGTCTGAAAATCAATTTCCTGAAGTAAAATATGGTGAAAGAGCCATTGAAGAAGGTAGTTTAATTACTTTCCCTAATCCTCGCCCCGGTAGAGTTTATGATATTAATATTACTCTTCCCGAATTTACTTGTAAATGTCCTTTTTCTGGTTATCCTGATTTCGCTACTATTTATATTAACTATTCCCCTGATGAGAAAGTTGTAGAGTTAAAAGCCATTAAACTTTATATTAATAGTTACCGTGAACGTTATATTTCTCATGAAGAATCTATTAATCAAATTTTAGATGATTTTGTCGCCGCTTGTGATCCTTTATCTATAACTGTCAAAGGTGATTTTTCTCCTCGTGGAAATGTCCATACTGTCATTGAAGTTAAACACAGTAAGAATTAATTTAATCAAAAATCCTGAGAATTAAAATCTGCCGTTTACGGTGTGATTGTGGTTCAATTCAAATCTTTAATGCAATAATTAAATTATAACTTGAGTGAACATTCTCATTATGAGAATGTAAGTAAGTAAAAACTAGCCAATAAAAATGCGTATCATCAGTCGCAAAATACTACGAGAGTTTTGTCAACGTCAAGCAAATTCTCGTACCGCCCTTGAGCAATGGTATAAAATTGCTAGTAAAGCCCAATGGCGAAACGTAATAGAAGTTCAACAAACTTACTCGACGGCAGAAGCGGTTGGCAACTTTACTGTGTTTAATATTAAAGGAAATAACTACCGTTTGATTGCTGATGTCATTTATGCTCGTCAAACTATTTATATTAAGTACATATTAACCCATGCAGATTACGATAAAGGAGATTGGAAAAATGACCCTTATTTTTAGTCCAGATAAATACGGCACATTACTCGCACAATATCAACCCAAACCCATTACTACAGAAGCAGAAAACGAGAGAGCGATCGCTATTGCCCAAGAATTAGAACATCGTGTTTATTTAACCCAAGAAGAAGAAACTTTACTAGAACTTTTATTAGTATTAATAGAACAATTTGAAGAAGAAAATTATCCAATTCCCGAAGGATCTCCCCATGATATATTAAAACATTTGATGATAGAAAATAATCTCAAACAAGAAGATTTAATAGGAATTATAGGTTCAAGAGGAGTAGTTTCGGAAGTAGTTAACGGCAAAAGAAGTATTAGTAAAAACCAAGCAAAAACCTTAGCACAATTTTTTCATGTTGAAGTATCACTATTTATAAAATGATTTAGTATTACGATAGTTTCAGTACTTTTTAAGTATTAAAGCATTTAGGGATTGTGGACTTTTATTTTTAATAAAATAATGAATAATCTTTTTTGCATGAGTGCATGAGCATAAAGTAAACATATAATTAATTTTGCTTACGAACTCTTTAATGTTCTTTCGGTAATCAATTATTATTAGCTGTAATTCCTGCTTGAAAATTCATCGCTAATTGACCAATTGATCAACAACTCTACTTAAACCAACAGAATTAGATGCTTTGAATAAAAGGCGATCGCCACTGATTATGATTTGTGTTAAACGATGAGACAAATCTTGATGATTAGTATAAATTTCGGTGGGGATATTTTTTGCACCCTCAGCTATATTTTTAGTAACTTCTTCATCAGCTAAAATTAACAACATATCAAGATTTAACGCTTTTACGGTTTCCCCTACCTCTCGATGAAGTTGACTAGAATATTCTCCTAATTCCTTCATTGTGCCTAAAACGGCTATTTTTCTTTTACCCTCTGTTTGTTTCAATAAATTTAAAGCCGCAACCATAGACTCTCTTCCTGCGTTATAGGTTTCGTCTAAAATTTGTACATCATTGGCTAATACATGACGTTTTGCTCTTCCTTTTGGTAAAGTAACCTCAATTTGGTTTTCTAAAATGCTTAAATCAATACCTAATACTTTAGCAGTAGCTATCGCACCTAAATAATTAAGGGCATTATGTTCTCCTTGTAAAGGTAAAGGATACATTTTATTGTCAACTTTGAGAGTGTCAAAATTAATTAATTCTCCTCTTAAATCTCCCGATTTTAAACCATAAGTAATAGTTTCACCATGCCAAATTTTTGAAGCAGTTTTAATTAATAAATCATTATCACCGTTAAGAATTGCTACTCCAGAATCATTCATTTTTTCTAACAATTCACATTTAGCCTTAGCGATGGCTTCTTGTGAGCCTAATCTGCCAATATGTGCAGTACCAACATTCGTAATTAGTCCAATATTTGGGTTAACAATTTCTGTTAATAAAGCGATTTCTCCTTTCCCCCGCATAGCCATTTCAATCACAGCATATTTATGGCTTTTATCTATTTGTAAAAGAGTCTTTGGTACACCGATTTCATTATTATAATTAGCTTCAGTTTTTAATACTTTTCCCTGAGTACTTAATACTGCCGTAATTAATTCTTTTGTGGTAGTTTTTCCTACCGAACCCGTCACCCCAATAATAGGTATATTAAGACTTTCTCTCCAGCAATGAGCAATATTTTGATAGGCTTCAAGAGTATTTTTTACCTTCAAAACTGGTATTTTTACCTCTTCTGAGATACTATAATTTTGTTGAGTTATTAAAGCGATCGCTCCCTTTTCAATTGCTTGAGAAATGAAGTTATGACCATCAAAGTTTTCACCCTCTAAAGCTAAAAAAATTTCCCCTGATTTAAGAGTTCGAGTATCCGTATTAATTCCACTACATTCTTTCTTTAAAACATCCTCAGAAAAATTAATTTCAATAGAGTCAGTAATTTTACGGATAGATTCAAGATTAGTAAAAAAATTCATAGAAAATAATCAAAAAATTCAGTAATTTAGCTGATAGTAAAATTGACAAAATAGATTAAGATTTAAGTAAATAAACTGATAGCAATACTTTACAATTGCTTTAAAATAGTAGATAAGAATAATTTTAATCAAAAATATACAATACCATGAACTGCCGTGAATATCTCATCTCTATCAGAACGTCATAATCAACATATTACTGGCAACGAACAGTATGTTTATGATCATTTGCTCGAATGTGTGAAAACTCAGTCACCAGAGCAAGTGCTAGATAGATTTAGATATTTATTTATTATCGCTAAAAACTATGATAATCAAAAAGTATTAGAAACACTAGCACAAATTATAGCCAATAAAAAGGCTTCAGAAAACTTCCCCTTCATTTTAAATCGCTGTTGTCATATTTTAATTAATCGTTGGCAGTTACAACCAAGCACTCAAGGTTATGTGGTAGAGTTATTAGATTTATTTGAGTTACTTCCTTGCGGAGTCGGTAAAAGTCAGGCTAGATCTTATTCTAACCGTATGGTTCAATTAGTAAGAGAGTTTTTAGATACTGATTATTTTAAACAATTAAAACGTTTAGCAACTATTGCTAGTCAAAATCTTGAAGGTAAAACTAACCCCGGTAAAAAACAAGAAGTAGTAGGGAATTTAATTACTAGATACCCTTACCTTTATGATCATTGTCTTTTAAGTGTTGACAGTAGTAAAGAACAACAAGAAACCGTTTATAAAGTTAAAAATCAATTAGAAAAACAATTTGAGTCGAAACTGTCTAAATATGTTACTTATCAAATAAGAGTAGCACAAGCAGGAAGACAAAAAATGGCGGAATTGAATGCAGATCGTATTATTAAACCTGCTAATAATCCTACTTTGTTAAGTGACCGAGATTTAGGTAAAAGTTTAAAACATTATATCGGTACAGTGGAAAATGGTCACTCCTATAAAGATTTATCTCGCAGTTTTTTAACTCATACTAGCGATGTACGCAATTATCAATTATTTAAAGATGATTTATATGAATATGTAACTCAATCCATTGAAGGAAAATATGGAAAACATAGCTTTAATAAACGTTTATACGATAAATTACAGCAAATGTATCCTAAATATAATTATAATCAACCTGATGAATTTTTGAAAATGCGTACTTATAGCCAATTATTTAATTATTTAATTGTGGAAAGTCCGAATAATCCTAGTCATTTAGTTTTTATGGATATGATTAGTAATATGGGTACAACTAAAACTATTGGTTTATTACTAAAATTGGTCTTAGTTTGTAGTAAAGTTAAACCTTATTTAGAAAAAAGATTTTCCATTCTTTTCAATCACTATGAATCTTTTACTAGAGATGGCGCTGCATGGTTAGTCAGAAGTTTAGAAAAAGTTAATGTGGCTTTTAGTGTTAATTTTGGCAGTTTAGATATGTCTTTCCTTCAAAGAATTTATGCTAAATAGCGTTTACACAAAATTTTGATCAAAACCAATAAAATAAAAAATGAAGATTAATTCTCGTCATGTTTACTTTTCAAGAGATAAAACTATAATAAAAGTAAACTTAGGTAATCATTGACTTTACCTTAAATAATTCATTATGACTGATCTTAATTTACAGTATCCTGTTTTTGGTCCAGAAATTAAATGTCCTCATTGTCGTCAAATAATAGAAGCATTAACCCTTACCGACTCTTATTTATGTCCTCGTCATGGTGTTTTTGAAGCTGATCCAAATACAAAGATTTTAGTACATTTACAATCAGGTAGGCATTGGCGATTATGGGAAGAAAAATGGTATCGACAGCATAGTCATCCCGATGGCATTCGATTTGAAATTCACGAGGCTTTAGACAGGCTTTATACCGAAGGTTATCGCGCCACAAAAGTGATTATAGCTGAACGTTATTCTAGTTTAATTAGTTCTTATTTAGAAAAAGGTAATAGTTGGACTGGAGATCAAGAATATAAGGTATATAAATTATATGGCTTACCTGTAGAATTTAGTGGTAAATCTAATGATGATCCTTGTTGGGAAATCGTTAATTTTATCTTAGAAAAGGAAAAAGGTACACCTTCTCGTTATCCTTATTTTCGTTTATTTGAATAAATTGATGAAGTTTATGATACACCATATTTCTATTCGTACAGCCGATATAATGAAAGCGATCGCATTTTATGAACTATTAGGGTTTAGTGTTAAGGAAAGATTCACTACTGGTTATACTTTAGCTTGTTGGTTAGAAGGATTAGGGGGCAGACTTGAATTAATGCAAATACCCGAACCAAAACCCTCCCCTGATGCTTTTTATGATGAACATTATGTTGGTTATTATCACTTTTGTCTTGATGTGGGAGATTGTGAAATGAGTTTACCTCAATGGTTACAACAATTAAAATCTAAATTTGAAGAAGCTAATTATCAAAATCCTTCTTTAATTTCTCCTCTGAAAATTTTATTACCACCCCAACAACAAATGATTGGTAATAAAGTTTATGAAGTGGCTTTTATTGCCGATACTGATAATTTACCGATTGAGTTAATTTGCTAAGTTTCTATTACATCTGTAAAGAAAAGCGATGATATAATATTTTGAGCAATTTGTTCTGATTTATCGATGGTACTCAAAATATAGCTTGATCTTTATTTTCTTTGGTAATTCTAATTAAAAATCTTAGAGCTTCATTAACAGATTCCGCATTGGAAAAAACTTCGGCAACATCTGAATCTAATTTAATAATATTCTCACCAAATTTTTGGCGTTTAGCTCCTATTTTTCTAACTTTTAAAGTTTTTAAATCATATTCCTCTCTAAGTTGATCTTCCATTATTTTATCTCTCTTGATAAGCAATTAATTCTTGTTTGGTAACTTGTCTAGCACTAATAAGTCTAATTTTATCGCCTCTTTCAGTATAAGAGACTAACAAAACACGACTGTTTGATGATTCTCCTAAAATAATATAGAACTTACGCATTGACAAAAATCCTTAAATATGAGTATGGCTTTTCCAATATTATAAGGTCATTTTTAGAACTATTTTTTATGATTACCAAATATTCTATAGTTATTACTGATCGCCTCAAATAACGATATTTCGTT